>SKOF01000019.1 GCA_007120155.1 Thioalkalivibrio sp.
GTTCCGGGTGCGTGACGTGGCGCAGGCGCACCTCATCACCGCGGCCGTGCAGTTGGCGGCCGTCGTGATCGAACTGCAGCACCTCGCCGCGATGGGTCTGAAGCACCGCCATCACCCGGGGGCTGTCCGTCATCAACCACAGCCGACGGTCGTAGTTGAACCGCCACAAGCGCCCGAAACCCCGGGGCGCCTCCAGTTCCCGTCCGATGGGCAGGAAGAATCCGAAGCTTCGGTAGTGACGATCCACGCGCAATGCCCCGGGACCGCTGCCTGCGTAGTCCTGCTGATCCAGGAGCTTCGAGCCGCTGGTGACCAGGATCGGATTGCCCACCTGGGCAGGCACATCCGAATCACATTGTTCCGGGAGCCGGTAGCACTCCACCTCGCCGTCCACCCTGCGCTGACGATATCCTGCGGGGCAGGACACCGGGCGCTGCATGCGGGCCATGATGCGCTCGCTCCAGGGCCGGCTGCAGGTCTCACTGTGGCGGTCATAACCGATCCCGGAGATCTCGAAGCGGCCCAGGTTGTACACGTTGACGCCATTGACGTATTCGGGCTCCCCGGACCAGCAAAAAGACGATTCCAGGTGTTCCCCCGGCGACAACCAGTCACTCCAGGTCTGATGCGTCGAACCACAGTCTCCGTGACCGTTGGCTAGACGGGCAAACTCCTCGGCCCTGGGTGCGAGTTCGTCCTCATCCCGGATGGGTCTGGTCTGATCCCTGCACGTCGGACCCGGCGAGATGCCTGTGACCCATGTGCCGTCATAAAAGGTCCGGCAGGCAAGGGCAATGCGTGTCATGTAAGGGGGATATTCATCGCAAAGATCGTATCCCCGCGCGCCGATGACGGGCGCCGAACACAATGCCGTACCCCCGTCCTCGATGCAGGGTTCCGAAGCGATGGGGAAGGCGAAGGCCGGTCCGAAGACCGACAGGATGAACAAGAGGAAGAGGAGAAACGCAGCGCCGCGCGCAACACCGTCCAATGGCTTCATGAGGTCCTCCCTGACCTGTCGAGCTACCACCCTGCCCTGGGCGGCATGAAAACAGCACTGATCACTTCACCGCAATATAGGCCGGGTATTGCATCGCATGCAACCTCTGGCCGGGCGACGCCCCGATGCGCCGCTTTCGCCCCGGCCGCCGGCATCGCGCAGCACCGGACCCGATCGGTGCTGGCATTGATCGGCGGTTCACTGCGGTGCCCGCCGGGCGGCCCGCATGCCGAACCAGGCGGCCACCAGGCCCGCCGTGGCCAGACCGGAGGCCATGAAATAGACCCAGGCCGGACCGACACCGTCCCACACGTAACCGCTGGCGAGGCTGCCCATGGCCCCGCCGAGCCCGAAGCTCAGGGACGAATACAGGGCCTGCCCGCGACCCTGCAGACGGCCCGGGAAGTACTCGTGGATCAGGGAGATGGCGGCGGCATGATAGAGCCCGTAGCTGGCCGCGTGCATGACCTGGGTGAGCAGCATCACCGGAAGGACCTGCGGCAGGCTCGCCAGCAGCCACCAGCGCACCGCGGTCACCCCGATCGCCACCAGCAGCAGGCGCCATGCGCCGAAGTACGGCAGCCAGCGGTGCATCATCACGAATACGGCCACTTCCGCCAGCACGCCCAGCGCCCAGAGCTGACCCGCCATGGTGCGGGAGTAGCCGTTGTCCTCCAGGTAGATGGTGAAGAACGCGTAGTAGGGGCCGTGGCTGGCCTGCATCATGAAGCAGGCCACCAGCAGGGCCAGCACCTCGGGGCGGCGAAGCGTGGCCATCAGGGATGACGACGCGTCGCGGGCGTGGGTGACCAGGGGGTCGTCGGAGACGGTCAGGGTGCTCACCCAGAGCGCGCCCAGCATGACCAGCACGATCCATGGCAGGATCCCCACGTCCACCCGCTCGAACAGCGGACCCAGCAATGCCACCGAGGCGATAAAGCCGATGGAACCCCACAGCCGGATGTGGGCATAACGGTGTGTCCGTCCGCCCAGGCGGTTCATGGTGAGCGCCTCGAACTGGGGCAGCGCCGCATTCCAGAAGAAGCTGAACAGGGCCATGACGGCCGCGATCCACCAGTAGCCCGTGTAAAGCGTGACCCCGGAGAACGTCACCAGGGCCAGCAGCGCCGCGAGCCGGATGATGCGCGTGCGCTGCCCGGTCCGATCCGCCAGCCACCCCCACACGTTGGGCGCGATGATCTTGGTGGCCATGATGATGGCCATGAGTTCACCGATCTGCCCCGGCGTGAAGCCCTCATCCCGCAGGTACAGGCCCCAGTACGGCACGAACGCGCCGATGCTCGCGAAGTAGAAGAAATAGAAACCGGAGAGTTTCCAGTAGGGAGTGGTGGGCATTCTTGTGTCTTTGAAAAGCGAACCGCCAAGGACGCGAAGGTATGCGCGAAGGTGAAGGGCGAGAGGTGCGAGGCGGGAGACGCGGAACGGGATCAGTGCGGCGCCGTATCCATTCTGCCCCTCATGCCTCGCTCCTTACGTCTCACCACCCGCAGGGTGCGCCGGAATATCCGGCATCTCCGTACTCACGTCTCCGCACTGGGCGCGGTGGCGCAGGGCGTGGTCCATAAGCACCGTGGCCAGCGCGGCCTCGGCGATGGGGGTGGCGCGGATGCCCACGCAGGGATCGTGACGACCGGTGGTCACCACCTCCACGGGTTCACCCCTGATGTCCACCGTGCGCCCCGGCAGACGGATGCTGGACGTGGGCTTCAGGGCGACGGATACGCGGATGTCCTGGCCGCTGGAGATGCCGCCCAGGGTGCCGCCGGCATGATTGGACAGGAACCCTTCCGGGGTGATCTCGTCCCGGTGCTCGGTGCCCTTCTGCGCGACGCTGGCGAATCCGTCACCGATCTCCACGCCCTTGACCGCGTTGATGGCCATCATGGCGTGGGCAATGTCCGCGTCCAGTCGATTGAAGATCGGCTCGCCCCAACCCGGCGGGACGCCGGTGGCCACCACGTTGATGCGGGCTCCCACGGAGTTGCCTTCCTTGCGCAGTGCGTCCATGTAGGCCTCCAGCTCCGCCACCTTGTCCGCGTCCGGACAGAAGAAGGCATTGGTCTCCACCACGTCCCAGTCCAGGCGCTCGATGACGATGGGGCCAAGCTGTGCCAGATAACCGCGGATCTCCACGCCGTAGCGCTCGCGCAGATACTTTTTGGCGATGGCGCCGGCGGCCACGCGCATGGCGGTCTCGCGCGCCGAACTGCGCCCGCCGCCGCGATAGTCCCGCAGACCGTACTTTTTGAAGTAGGTGTAGTCCGCATGGCCGGGGCGGAACCGGTCGGCGATCTTGCCGTAATCCTTGGAGCGCTGATCCACGTTGTCGATGATCAGCGCGATGGGCGTACCGGTGGTCACCCCTTCAAACACCCCGGAGAGGATACGCACCCGGTCGGTCTCCCGGCGCTGGGTGGTGTGGCGCGATTTCCCCGGGCGGCGGCGCTCAAGATCCGGCTGCAGATCCGCCTCGGACAGGGCCATTCCCGGGGGGCAGCCGTCGACGATACAGCCGATGGCGGGGCCGTGGCTCTCGCCGAAGCTGGTGACGGTAAACAGCTTGCCTATGGTATTGCCGGACATGGCGCGCATTGTAGCAGGTCCCGCAGTGGCTGAGCGCGGCCGGTGTGCCCGTCCGGCGGTCCCGGCCGCCTGTTCCCCCGGCCCTGCCAAGCCGGTAGCCTGTTACGCCATGAGAACCGTGACCGCCCTGCTCCTCCTGTGCCTCCTGCCGGCACTCGCCGCCGCGGGCGAGGACCTGCCCATCTTCGACGCACACCTGCACTACAGCGGCCCCGATTCGGACGGTGCCGCAGCGGCGTTCACACCCGAGGACATCATCGCCAGGCTGGATCGAAACCACGTGCCCAGGGCGGTGTTCTCAAGTCGCCCCAACGAGGCCACCCAACGCCTGTACGAGGCGGCACCGGACCGCATCGTTCCCTACCTCATGCCCTATCGCAGCCGCGACGACCGTTATACCTACCACTCGGACCCGGATCTGATCCCCTGGCTCGAGGACCACCTGAAATGGGGCCACTGGCGGGGCATCGGCGAGTTTCACCTGTTCTCGGAACACGCCGACAGCCCGGTGATCCGCGACATGGCGCGCCTGGCCGAATCCCGGGGGCTGATCCTGCTGCTGCACGGGGACCACGGCGTAGTGGAGCGCCTGTTCGACCATGCGCCGGGGGTGACCATCCACTGGGCCCATGCGGGCACCGTGCCCGTGCCCTTCTTCCTGGGCCTGTACCTGGATCGCTATGACAATCTCTACGTGGACCTGTCCATGCGCAACGAGCGCATTGCGCCCGATGGCCGGCTCGACCCGGAATGGGCGGCCCTGTTCGCACGCCACCCGGACCGGTTCATGGTAGGCGTGGATACCTTCAGCGTGAACCGCTGGCGCCGGTTCGACGCACTGGTGGACGAAACCAGGGCCTGGCTTCGGCAGCTGCCCCCCGATCTGGCGGAGGCCCTGGCGTGGCGCAATGCCCAGCGGCTGCTCATGACGGACTCGGGACCCTGAATCACGCCGCGGGAATTTTGCGCCGTTTTAGGCGTCTTACCCTGCTGGTGCCCACGGGCAGCCTCCAACCCTCCACACGACACGACCGGACATGAAGAAAACAGGACTGACCCTGCTCGCCTGCCTGTGGCTGGCCGCCCCCCTGGGCGCCGCCGAGCATCCGCTCACCATGGACGACGGCACCGACGTGCCCGTTCACCGCTACGAGGCCGGCGGCGATCGCCTGCTCATCTGGCTGCCCTCGGAACACGGCGTGCTCCCCGGACATCACCAGCAGGCCCGATACCTGGCGGAACAGGACGTGGAGGTCTGGCTGCCGGATCCGTTCTCGGCCTGGTTCCTGCCCAATACGCCCAGCAGCCTTGACGCCATTCCCGAGGACCTGGTCGGTCGCCTCATCGACACCGCCCGCGCCGACACGGACAAGCAGGTGTATGTATTCGGCAACGACCGGGCGGCGCCCTGGGTGCTCGCCAGCCTTCGGGAATGGCAGCTGCGGGAGCCGGCGCGCGAGGGCCTGGGCGGGGTGATCCTCATGAGCCCCTA
>SKOF01000275.1 GCA_007120155.1 Thioalkalivibrio sp.
ACGCAGCGCGATACGCAGTGGTAGTAGGGAGTGGCGTCGAGCGAGACGAGGGCTTTCCTTGGCTTGGGCATGATATCGATCCTTGATATCGAACGGGCCTTCAGGTTGGCATGCCTGAGATGCGGTGGCAAGCTTGGGGTGGGTGTCCAGGCAAGCAACAGCAACCAACCAGGTGGACGAGATTGGGCTGGGTGTCCGGGCAAGTGAACCAGGTGGACGAGATTGGGCTGGGTGTCCGGGCAAGTGGTAACCAACCAGGTGGACGAGATTGGGCTGGGTGTCCGGGCAAGTGGTATGCGAGCTGCAGTCGCGACCTAAATAGTGCTCCGCCGCTGATGCCGGGGGTTCGTGAATCGAATCCGCCCGTGTGCAGAGTGCGCTGCGCTATGGTTTCTCAGCGGCCGATACGGTCTCGCCAGTAGCCGGGCTTTCGAGAATGATGAGCGAACGCGATCACAACAATTTCATGGTCCCGCTCTATGACGACAATGTCATAAGGAAAGCGGCGGAGAATGAGGCGTTTTGCTCCCTTGCTTCCGGCTTCACCGGGCATGAGTGACAGTGGAACCAGGCGATCTTCCAGGAGATCAATGCCAGCATCAATTGCTTCAGCGAACTCGGTGCCGAGACCCCGGCGCTCTTGTTCGTACCAGGCGGCTGCCGCTTCAGCTTCTTCGGAAGCTTGTCGAAGAATACGTATCCTCGGCACTATCGGGCCTTGAGTTTCGCCTGCATTCTGCTACGAAACTCATCCCGGTCTATCAGTTCTGCCTGGCCTTCATCGATTTCCAGGATGCGGCGCGTGATCTCCCGGTCCCAGGCATCCTCACGCCCATTGTCTCGGGGTGCATCCAGGCTTTGGATCAGGTCATGGGCCAACTCCGCCCTCTCGGCCTCGGGAAGTGCCAAGATCTCGGAGCGTAGGCGCTGCAGCGGTTCGGTAGCCATGGGACCTCGGACATCGATCGATTATCGATTCTATCGCCCATGACTGTCTCTCACAATGGGTTTAACCGGACGCCTTAACAAACAAGACACCCACCCAGAAGCGCCGGGAGGCGAGGCAGCCAGGCGCAGCCGACGAAGGGTATCGAGATGCCGAATTTGAGACTGTTTCTCCGACGAGAACGGGACAGATCAGCGCCCTGAGCGTCCTCTACGTGCATTCGGCAGATGAAGAGCGCGGCCAACCCTCAGGTCAGGCCCGATGGGATGAAGAGAATGGCGGGTGTCCTAACTAACTGAGCAGTTCGCGGCAGACGGCGAGATTGGGTGTTCGCCGGTAACCGAGGGTTTCGCAGGCGGCCCTGAGCCGGTAGACGGTCCCGACCAGCCCCTTGAAACGGCTCAGGCAAGTGCTCCTCGCGGCATAGCCGGTCACTTCAGACTATTATCGGAGGGTACGGCAAGGACGTCGGTACGGCAGTACACGTACATGCTGTGCCGGGATGGCGTGGACGTCGTCCGCCCCGGCGGCTTGGCCCGGTTCCCGCTGGGATATTGACCGGAGATTGCGCGGGTAATGGCCTCACCAGAAAATCCGAAATCCAGGGGTGTGGGCAAGCTTCTGAGCGAGGCGAACCCGGACGAACTGCGCGCATGTGTGCGCTTGCTTGCCGCGAGTATCGAGGATTATCGCGCACGCTTCGGTGCGGTACCGTTGGAGCGCGCTGTACGCAACGACTCGAAGAGGACGGACGCCCGGGACCCGGCGGCAGTGACGGCGACCATCGCAGAGGCGCTGGCCATCGTTCGGCGCTCACAGGTCTCGGGTGAATCTGCTGCAAAAGCCCCGGAGCGCGCGCACGCCCATGGGGAGGATCTCCGTCGCCAATATCGGATCGTTATCAACGTTCCGGTTACGCTGGCTGTGGGAGAACATGCACAACAGGTGGCTGCAGTGCTCAGGAATATTTCCTGGGGGGGTGCGGTGGTGCGTGGTACCCGGCTGTCTGCAAGAACCGGGGACACCGTATGGTTGCGTTTGCCGGTGGGTCATGGTCAGCAGATTCCGGTGCGCGCAGTGGTTCTTCGCGAGCAGGAGGTGGATGGCATGCACGACCTGGCCCTCCGGTTCGACAGCATCAGTCCGGACGACGAACCGCAGTTCCGTCATATACTCGAGGTCCTTCTGGCGCAGCCGGATCAGGAGGGGCGACGTTCTGAACCCAGGCTCGTGCAGCGTCTGGAGATCGAATACGGCGAGTCTGGTGAACTGCGCGCGACGCTGGAAGACATCTCTGCGGGCGGGCTGATGCTGACGCTCCCCGATCCGTTCGAATTGCAGCAGTCTTTGCTGATCGTGTTATCCAGTTCCGACAGTCCGCAAACCATCGAACTCCGTGCGCGGGTCGTTCATCAGAGTTCTATTCCCGGAAAGGGCATGGATCTCTATCGCGTCGGTTTCGCGTTCGAATATCCGGATGACGAACTGCGTGTCCGTATTGCGACGCTGATTCGTCAACTGGTGATCAACCAAGCCCGCCTGCGGGTGACGGCGAAACCGATCAACCCGGAGTAACGCAGGCGCCGCGGCGGTGCAGTAGCCATGGGACCTCGGAGCATCGATCGATTATCGATTCTATCGCCCATGGCTGCCCCTCACAATGCATTCAAGCGGACGCCGGGAACCTCAGATCGGGTCAAACCGGGCGAGACGGATGGCGGCGTCGGTTGACGCAAACGTCACTGATCCCCCGCATGCACTTGAAGGATCTGCGAGGCATTCACGAAGGGTGAATCCACCAGATTCCGGGTGATGCGGCGTTCCGCCCGGGCGGCCCGTTGGCGCAGGCCGTCGTGTTCCGTATGGGCGAGGATGCGAGCCGTCACAGACTGCATGGTGGCGCTGGTGGAGGGCAGCGGCGAGTCCTCCAGGTGCACCAGGCGGGGTGATCCGGGCAGTACCGGCACCCGGGTGGGGCGCCAGCCGTCCTCGTTGTGGAACAGGCTCCAGGCGGCATGCGCCACCTGCGCGGCCTGTTGCCACACATCGCTCTCCTGCGTGTACGCCGCCCAGTCCGCCAGTCCCCGGGCGATGAAGGCATAGTCCTCCAGCTCCCCCTCGCCCACGGGCACGCCGTCGGCGTCCAGCGCGCGGGGCAGTCCTCCGTCCCGCCACATGGCTTCCAGGATGCGGGCATGCAGGGCCGCGCCGGCGCGCGCGGCGCGCTCATCATGGGGCGCGGCAGCCGCCAGGGCGGACAGCGTGAGGCCGTTCCATCCCACCACCACCTTGTCGTCCACGGGCAATATGCGCGACGCACGGGCTTTGAGCAGCCGTTCACGGGCCTGAGCCAGGAGCGCGGATACCCTCCCCGCTTCCATCTCCAGTGCATCGGCCACCCGGGCGGGGGATCTTGCCTGGATGGGCAGATGGCCGTGTTCCAGGATGGGGGTGGTGTCGAAGCCCCAGGCGAGTTCCACCGCGGGCCAGATCTCGTCACCCACCAGGGCGCGGACCTCCTCCCGCGACCAGAGGTAATAGCCGCCCTCCACGTCCTGGTCGTCCACGGCGGACAGGCTGGCCACGAAGTCGCCCCGCCCTGTCGCCATCTCCTCAAGCATGAAACGCACGGTGTCCACGCCCACGGCCCGGTAGTCCTCGCGGTCCAGGACCTCGGCGGCGCGCAGGTACAGTTCGGCCAGCAGGGCATTGTCATACAGCATCTTCTCGAAATGGGGCACCTGCCATTCCGGGTCCTCGGTATAGCGGTAGAAGCCGCCGCCCAGCAGGTCGCGGAGCCCCTGGGTCGCCATGGCATCCAGGGTCACGGCAAGAAACTCCTCCAGCCAGGGTTCGTCACGCAGCCGGGTAGCCTCCAGCAGCACGCGCAGTTGCGCCGCGTGGGGGAACTTGCTCTGGTTGCCGAAACCGCCGCTCATCTTGTCGGCCAGGCCGCGGTGCGCGTTGAGCATGCGATCCAGCAGTTCCTCCGCGTTGGCGCCTTGCACGGGGGCCTGCCCGGCGCGTTCCACTGCCGCCAGCTCCCGGGCGGCCTCCCGGGTGACGACTCTCAGGTCCTCGCGGTCCTGCCGCCAGTGTTCATGGACACGCGCCAGCCAGCCGTCGAACTCTCCGGGGGGCAGGTAAACCGTGCCGACCAGGGGATGGCCCTCCGGGGTCAGGATCACGTTCAGGGGCCAGCCGCCGAAACCGCGGGTCGCCTGCAGGAAATTCATCAGGCGTTCATCCAGCGCCGCGTTGAGTTCCCGGTCGACCTTCACGGGTATGAAGCCCGCATTGATGCGCGCGGCGATGTCCTCATCCTTGAAACTCTCCCGCTGCATCACGTGACACCAGTGGCAGGAGAAATAGCCCACGGACACCAGCAGGAGGCGGTCGGACTCGCGGGCCAGTTGCAGGGTGGCATCCTCCCAGGCCTGCCAGCGGACCGGATCGTCCTCGTGGAGTCTCAGATAGGGTGACGGGCTCTCGCCCATGGTGTTGCGCAGGTCCGGATCGCCCGCCGCCAGCAGCGGCAGCCCGAGGCCCGGCAGGAGCCACAGGCAGGTGAGCAAGGCGATGAACAGGGGTCGAGACGTGATCATGGGATGCCCTTGGTTGTGCTGTGCATGGTGTTCCTGCCTATGGATACGGACGTTGCCGGCATGCGGATTGTTCCGCTGCACCCGATCGCGCGTGGCCCGTGCAGGGTCGGTGTCTTGCGCGCGGATGAGTCGTCCGACCAATTGCCCTACACTGCCGGCACAGGGGGGCGTTGCCTGTCCGTACCGTCCGCCGATGGCCGGCGCAGACCCGCGATCCACATGCCGCCGAACGTACGCCATTTCCCCATGGGAGTCACCGATGACCGTATCGCTGCTCTGGTTCCGGCGTGACCTGCGCCTGACCGACAATCCGGCCCTCGCACGGGCGCTGGAACAGGGCAGCGTGATCCCGGTGTTCATTCATGCACCGGAGGAGGAAGGTGACTGGCCGCCGGGCGCCGCCAGCCGCTGGTGGTTGCATCACAGTCTGGTTGCCCTGAAACGGGATCTTGCCGCCCGAGGCGCGCCGCTGGTGATTCGGCGCGGACCCACGCTGCCCTGTCTGGAGGCGCTGATCGCGGAAACCGGCGCGGGCCGCGTCTGCTGGAACCGGCTCCACGAACCCGCGTCGGTTGCCCGGGACGCGGTGATCCGGGATACGCTGACGAAGAAAGGCTTCATCGCGGAGAGCTTCAACGCCGCCCTGCTCCACGAACCCGGCGCGGTGATCAACCGCGCCGGCGATCCGTACCGGGTGTTCACCCCCTTCTGGAAGGCGTGCCGGGACGTGGGCCTGCCCGACCGGGTCACCCCCGGCCCCGAGCGGATCCCGGCACCTCGGCACATGCCCCGGGGCCTTGACCCGGAGGACCTGGCGCTCCTGCCGCGCGCGGGCTGGGACGCATCCTTTGGCGAACACTGGCAACCGGGCGAGGCCGGCGCACTGGCCCGTCTGCGGATCTTTGTGGACGAAGCGGTGCAGGATTACGGGCCCATGCGCGACCGACCCGACCGGGACGGCAGTTCGAGACTGTCGGCGCACCTGCATTTCGGGGAGATCGGACCACGCCAGGTGGTCGCCGCCTGCCGCATGGCCGGGGCAGAGGCGGACAGCGGGAACGGCCGCGAGTCCGTGGACGCGTTCCTTCGGGAGATCGGCTGGCGCGAGTTCGCCCATCATCTGCTCCACCATTTTCCCCACACCGCCACCCGCCCGCTGGACCCGCGCTTCGATGCCCTCCCCTGGGTCGATCCCGACCGGCACATCCTCGAAGCCTGGCAGCAGGGCCGGACCGGTATCCCCCTGGTGGACGCCGCGATGCGCGCGTTATGGGCGACCGGATGGATGCACAACCGTGCCCGCATGATCGTCGCCTCCCTGCTCACCAAGAACCTGGGCATTCACTGGCTGGAAGGCGCGCGCTGGTTCTGGGACACCCTGGTGGACGCGGATCTGGCGGCCAACACCCTGGGCTGGCAGTGGACCGCCGGTTGCGGCGCGGACGCCGCCCCCTACTTCCGGGTGTTCAATCCGGTCCTCCAGGGGGAACGTTTCGATCCGCAGGGCGATTACGTGCGCCGCTGGGTGCTCGAGCTGACGCACCTGCCCGCCCGGTATATTCACAAGCCATGGGAGGCACCCGGGACGGTGCTTCAACAGGCGGGCGTGCGTCTGGGCGACAACTACCCCGGGCCCGTGGTGGACCTGGCGGAAAGCCGGAGGCAGGCCCTGGTGCGGTGGGAGCGGATCAAGGCGGCCGGGTGAGGACTTCGGTTGCCGCGGAGGGCACAGAGGTCACAGAGAAAAAAACAGGTTCGTAGGTTTGCATGAGGCGATGATTTTGTTGCTCTGTGCCTCAGTGGCAAAAAAGCAGTCGCAGTTCGTAGGCCGGATAAGGCGCAGCCGCATCCGGCGTACCATCGGAGGGGATTGGCGGATGCGCTTCGCTTATCCGCCCTACGAGACTGTGACCTCTGTGCCCTCTGTGGCAAAAATGCATTCCCTCGCATGCCACTGAATCCAATCAGGCAATCGCGCTGCGCGCCTCTTCTTCGTCCAGCATCGGCACGCGCGCGGCGGCTGCGCGGATGACCTCGATGCCGGCGCCGGGGCGATGGGCGTTTTCGCTCAGATGGCGCCGCCAGGCGCGGGCGCCGGGCCGGCCCTGGAACAGGCCCAGGATGTGGCGCGTCATGGCCTGCAGGGGGACCCCCTCATCCAGGCGGTCGGACACATAGGGCAGCAGGGCTTCCACCACGCTGTGGCGGTCCGGCACGGGGTGGTCATCATCGAAGAAACGCCGGTCCACGTCCGCCAGCAGGTAGGGGTTGTGATAGGCCTCCCGGCCGAGCATCACGCCATCCACATGGTCCAGTTGGGCCGCCACCGTGTCCAGATCCCGGACGCCGCCGTTCAGAATGATCTCCAGGTGCGGAAAATCGGCCTTCAACCGGTGCACAACGTCATAGCGAAGCGGCGGGATCTCGCGGTTTTCCTTCGGGCTCAGGCCGTGCAGCCAGGCCTTGCGGGCATGGATGATGAAAGTCCCGCATCCGGCGGCCCGGACGGTGTCGATGAAGGCGGTGAGGTCCTCGTAGGCATCGCGATCGTCGATGCCGATGCGGGTCTTGACCGTCACCGGCAGCGTGCAGGCATCTGCCATGGCGGCGACACACTCGGCCACCAGCGCCGGTTCCGCCATGAGACATGCGCCGAAGCGCCCCGACTGCACCCGATCCGAGGGGCAGCCCACGTTGAGATTCACCTGGTCATAGTCGTGCGCCTGGGCCATGCGTGCGCAGCCGGCCAGCTCGGACGGCTCGCTGCCGCCCAGCTGCAGGGCCACGGGATGCTCGTCGGGGTGGTAGGCGAGAAAGCGCGCCGCGTCCCCGTGCAGCAGGGCGCCCGTGGTCACCATCTCGGTGTACAGTAGGGCGCGGCGGCTGATGAGACGCAGGAAGTATCGGCAGTGCCGATCCGTCCAGTCCATCATGGGCGCCACGGCAATCCGGTTGGCTGAACAGGCTGAAGTATTCACAATAAAATAATAAGAAACAATATGATGTGTGATATTCCTGATTTACTGTCTCGATTCTGCGCCGCCTCCCGACGCCCCGCGGGCCAGGCCAGCGGTCCGCCGGCGCACGGCCGTCCCGAGACTCAGGCGGAAGGGTACCAGAATCGACGCCCGTGCCGGGAGCGGCGCGTTTCCCGGCCCGCATGAACGAAGCCCCCCGCAACCGCACCGTGCTCGCCCTGGGTGCGACCCAGACCCTGGCCTGGGGTTCCACCTACTACCTGCCGGCCATCCTGGCGATCCCCATGGCCCGGGAACTGGAGATTCCCCCGAGCTGGGTCTTTGGCGCGTTCTCCGCCGCGCTGGTGCTCGCGGCACTGTTCGGGCCTGTCGCGGGACGCCGCATCGATCGTTACGGCGGCCGCCACGTGCTCGCCGCCTCCAGCCTGATCTTCGCCGCGGGCCTGCTGGTCCTGGCGCTGGCCCAGGGGCCGGGCACGATGCTGGCCGGCTGGCTGATCATCGGCATGGGCATGTCCATGGGGCTGTATGAGGGAGCGTTCTCCACGCTCGCGGGTATCTACGGCCGGGATGCACGGGGCGCCATCATCGGCGTGACGCTCATGGCCGGCTTCGCCAGCACCATCTGCTGGCCCCTGACGGCCTACATGGAGGTGCAACTGGGCTGGCGTGCCGCCTGCCTGATCTGGGCCGGCGTGCACCTGTTTGCGGGGCTGCCCGTCAACCGGTTCCTGCTGCCCCGGGTGGTTCAGCCGCCCCCGCCGCCCAGGGCACTGCACACCACCGGATCGACCGCCCTGGACCGATCGCTGATCCTGATCGCCTGCGTGTTCGCGGTGGCATGGTTCACGGGCACGGCCATGGCGGCGCACCTGCCCCGCCTGTTGCAGGACACCGGACTTTCGCCGGCCGCCGCGGTGGCCATCGCGGCCCTGGTGGGGCCCGCACAGGTGGCCGCGCGCCTGTTCGACTACCTGGTGCTCCGTCACTTCCATCCGCTTCTGGCCAGCAAGCTGGCGACCCTGGCACACCCGGTGGGCGCACTGGCCATCCTGGTCCTGGGGGCACCCGCGGCGGCGTTCTTCACGCTGCTGCACGGCGCGGGCCACGGGATCCTGTCCATCGCCAAGGGCACGCTTCCGCTGGCCATCTTCGGGCCGGAAAACTACGGGCATCGCATGGGCCTGTTGAGCGCGCCGTCGCGCTTCGCCCAGGCGGGGGCACCCTTCGTGTTCGCGCTGCTCATTGAGCGTTTCGGCACCGGGGTGCTGGTGATCTCGGCCATGCTGGGCGTGATCGCGTTCGCCGCGCTCTGGTTCGTGGGCACCGCGGCCCGGCAGGAACCCCCCGGAAGCCGTTTTCGCTGACGCAATGGCTCCGGCCGCCGCGATGGGATATTGCACGATCTGCTAGGCTGTATCAGGACGATACTCCAGGCGCGGCCCTGCAGCGCGTGCAGCCTCATGCCGCCGTCCCGGCGTACGTCCAACCCGCTGAAATCCTGTTCGAGGAGGTCGTCCATGCCGGGAGATTCCGCGCCGTCCCCCAACTTCCTGCAAAGCGTGGCTCTGATGGTGGACAAGGCGCTGGAGGGCCTGGACCTACCGCCGGGCGTGGACCGGGCCCTGAAATCCTGCAACGCGATCCTGCAGGTGTCCTTTCCCCTGAAGATCCGCGGCGAGATCCGTGAGTTCACGGGCTGGCGCGCGGTGCACAGCACCCACCGGCTGCCCGCCAAGGGTGGCCTGCGTTATTCACCCACGCTGGATCAGGAGACCACCGAGGCCCTGGCCGCGCTGATGACCTACAAGTGCGCGCTGGTGGATGTGCCCTTCGGAGGTTCCAAGGGCGGCCTGAGCATCGATCCCGGGCAGTACGACCGCGACGAGATGGAACGCATCACCCGGCGCTTTGCCCAGGAACTGGCCCGCAAGGGTTTCCTGAGCCCCGCCACCAACGTGCCGGCACCCGATGTGGGCACCGGGCAGCGGGAGATGGCCTGGATCATGGACGCCTACAAGAACCTCTACCCGGAGGATCTCAATTTCGCCGCCTGCGTGACCGGCAAGCCGCTGCACTTCGGCGGTATCCGGGGGCGCCTGGAAGCCACCGGGCGCGGCATCCAGTTCGCCCTGCGGGAATTCTTCCGCCATCCGTCCGCCCTCCGGGAGGCCGGGCTTTCCGGTGCCCTTGAAGGCAAGCGCGTGATCATCCAGGGCCTGGGGAACGTGGGCTATCACCTGGGCAAGTTTCTGCAGGAGGAGGACGGCGCCCTGATCATCGGGATCATCGAGCAGGACGGTGCGCTGGTCAGCGAGGCGGGCCTGCCCGTGGAGGACGTGCGCCAGTTCATGACCAAGACCGGCGGCGTGCAGGGCTTCCCCGGCGTGGAGTTCGTGGAGCCCGGGTCGATCGTCCTGGAACACGAATGCGACATCCTCGTACCCGCGGCCCTGGAAGGGGTCATCCACGGGAACAACGCACCGCGCATCAAGGCACGGCTCATCGCCGAGGCGGCCAACGGGCCCATCACCTTCGATGCCGACCAGATCCTGCGGGAGATGGGGGTGTCGGTGCTGCCCGATGTCTACATGAATGCCGGCGGCGTGGTGGTGTCCTACTTCGAGTGGATCCGCAACCTGTCGCACATCCGCCTGGGACGCCTGCAGCGGCGCTTCGACGAACTGCGCGGACAGCACATCGTCTCCGCCCTGGAACTGCTGACCGGCGAGCAGGTGCCGGACTGGATGCACAGCGCGCTGGTGCGCGGCGCGCGCGAGGTGGACCTGGTGCATTCCGGCCTCGATGACACCATGCGTACCGCGTTCCAGGATATCCTGGAGGCGCGCGACGGGGAGACTTACGATTATCGCACCGCCGCGTACCGCATCGCCTTGCAGAAGATCTACCAGGGGAGTCTGGAACTCACGGGCGTGTAGCCCGGATCAGACGCCCCTCCCCCGGCGGTCAGCCGATCCCGCCGTGCAACACGGTCGCCGCCGCCCCTGATGGCCCGCACGGTCCGGTCAGGCCTGCGCCGCTTTCCTCAACCACGCCATGCGCCACAGCTTCAGCCCCAGCAGCACGACGGGCGCCGCATGCATGAGCAGGTCGAAGATATCCAGGGGCCGGGTGAGCGTGCCCTGGAACAGCATGCGCAGCTTCTCGGTGAGATGGGGTTCCGGCACGAAGGGCGCGAGCCCCAGCAGGAGCGCCAGGATGATCAGCGGGGTGAGCGATGCGTGGTCGATGATGGACAGCAGCCGTCTTTTCATGGGGCGGCATTGTACCCGAACCCGGCCCGCTTACGGGTCCGCATCCCCGAGCAGCTCCGGAAAGCGGTCCAGGTCCTCGGGACGATCCAGGTCCGGCAATACGGGCAGACTGCGCACCCCCAGCCCCAGGCGCCGGGCCCGGGTCCGGGTTTCCTGCAGGACCTGTGCAGTGCCCCAGGGGATGGCCCGGAACAGTTCCGGTTCTGCCCGTCCGGCACCGATCAGCACGTAGCCGCCGTCCTCCGCCGGACCGAGCACCAGGTCCGCGCCCTCCTCCAGCCATGCCATGGCCTGGCGCAGGTGCCCGGCGGTCAGCGCCGGGCAATCCGTGCCCACCAGCACGGCATGCGCGCCCCGGCGCCGGGCATCCTCCAGGGCGTGATGCATCCGCTCGCCCAGATCATCGCCCGTCTGTGCACGCAGGCGGACGCCGTAGCGCGCGGCACAGCCGGTGAAAAACGGGTGCCCGGTGTCCGGCGTGCACCAGAGTTCCACTCCGTCCGGCGATGCCGCCTGCGCCGTCTGCAGGGTGCGATGAATCAGCCGCTCGTGAAGACGCGCCGCCCCTTCCGGACCCAGGACCGGGATCAGCCGGGTCTTGGTCTCCCCGGCCCTGGGCGCCCGCGCGAAGACCTGGATGCGCGTCACCGGTACCACCGGGCCAGACGCGAGGGACTGACGCCCAGCGCATAGGCGCCGCGCAGGCACCACATGAGCACGATGGTGCGCAGGATGCCCCGCTGCTCCCATCGGCGGCTGGAGGTCACCACCCTGTGCCGCAGGCAGGCGGGACGACCCGCCGCGCGCTTGAGGCGGCGGCTGAGATCGATGTCCTCCATCAGCGGAATCTCGGCGAATCCGCCCGCGGCACGAAAGATTTCCGTACGCATGAACAGGCCCTGATCTCCAGTGGCGATGCCCGTGAGACAGGAACGGATGTTCATCAGGGACTCCACCACCCGCAGGAGTGGATGGCTTCCCGAAAGCCGCACGTCGAAACGGCCCCAGCCCCGGTCCGCGAGGCCCGTCTGGATGAGCGCATCGGCGTCGTCGGGGATGCGGCAGTCGGCATGGAGGAACCACAGGACCCCGGCCCGGGCCTCGGCGGCGCCCGCGTTCATCTGCAGCGCCCGCCCCCGCGGGGATGTCAGGACCCGGTCCACCCGGTCACCTGCCCGGGCTACCGTCCCGTCGCGGCTGCCGCCGTCCACCAGGATCACCTCGCAGCCCCGCCGGCGCAGCGGCATGAGCGCATCCAGCAGATCATCCAGGTGGTCCGCTTCGTTGAGCGCGGGGATCACCACGGACAACGGCGGCGGGGGAACCGTCACGAACCGTCCGGGCGCACCACCGGAAGGTCGGCCCGTTCCCAGGCTTCCATCCCGCCCTGCACCACCCGCGCGTCCGTTACACCGGCACGGGCAAGCGCCCGCTGGGCCTTGGCCGAGCGACGATCCGTGCGGCAGATCAGGGCCAGCGGGCCGGAATGGGCCTCGGCCACCCGCTGCGGGTCCGCCAGCAGATCGTCCACGGGAATGGGCACGGCACCCGCCACGTGGGCCTTGGCAAACTCGTCGGGGCCGCGCACGTCCAGCAGGGTGAGCCGGCCCTCATCCAGGGCGCTCTGCACCTCCCGGACCGTCAGGTCCCGGCCTCGGCGCAGGCGGGTCACCAGGCGGGGGATGAACAGGGCGACGGCCAGCAGGGCCAGGGCGATGAGGATGGTCCGTATCAGGTTCTCGCCGCCGGCCACCGCCTCCCTGCCCGCAAAGCCCAGGTAGGTGTAGGCGATGGCGCCGGGGGCCATGCACACGAAGGTGGCCAGGACATAGGGCACGAGCGGGATGCGTGTGAGCCCCAGGGCGTAGTTGAGCAGGTTGTAGGGGAACAGCGGCACCAGCCGGGTGAAGGCCACGAACCGCCAGCCTTCCTGCTCCACGCCCCGGATCAGGGTGGCGACCTTTCCGCCCGCCCGCCGGCTGACCCAGTCGGAGGCGACGTAGCGCGACACCAGGAAGGCCAGCGTGGCCCCCGCGGTGGCCCCGACCAGGCTGTACAGACTGCCCCACACCGGGCCGAACAGGACCCCGCCGGCGAGGGTCAGCACGGAACCCGGCAGGAAGAACACCGCCGCGAGCGCGTAGACGCCCATGAACAGCCACGGCGCCGAGGCACCCAGCCCGCCGATCCAGACCTCCAGTCCCTCCACCGTGAGCCGGTCCCGAAATCCGATCGCCACCAGGATGCCCGCCGCCACCAGCGCCACCAGGACGATGCGCATCCAGATTCTGCCATTGCCCATGCCCGTCACTCCCAGTGCCGCCGGTTGATCGCGTAGTCGGTCACCTTGCCCACAAAGGGCATGAGCAGCATCCCCTTGAGTCCGTCGCACTGCGCGGGATCACGGAACGTGGAGATGCCGAGGGTCATGCCTTCGTGGCCGCCACGGGGCTGCGCCCGGTAGGTGCCGAACAGGCGGTCCCACCAGGGCAGGTTGAAGCCGAAGTTGGAGTTGGTCTCGTCATCCTCCACGGAATGATGCACCCGGTGCATGTCCGGCGTCACCACGATCCAGCGCAGCCACCGGTCCAGGCCCACGGGCAGGCGCAGGTTGCTGTGATTGAACATGGACGTTGCGTTGAGGGCGATCTCGAACAGGATGACCGCCAGCACCGGCGCCCCGAGCACCGCGATCACCGCGAATTTGATGACCATGGACAGGATGATCTCGATGGGATGAAAACGCAGGCCCGTGGTGACGTCGAAGTCCAGATCAGCGTGGTGCACCCGGTGCAGGCGCCACAGGATCGGCACCGCGTGGACCATCACGTGCTGCAGCCAGATCATGAAGTCCAGCACGATCACCGAGACCAGCACGGCCACCCAGTAGGGAAACTCGAAGGTGTTGAACACGCCCCAGCCGGCGGACTGGGCGAACAGGGCCATGCCTACCGCCGCCGCCGGAAACAGCAGGCGCAGCAGCACGGTGTTGATCACCACGATGCCCAGGTTGCTGGTCCAGCGCTGCAGGCGCGAGAGGGACCGGCCGCGGCGCGGCCACCAGGCCTCCGAGAGAGCCAGCATCAGCAGCATGCCCAGGAAGAATCCGAGACGCAGCGTCGCCTCGTGGTCGGTGATCCATTCGCTCATTGGCGGTCCCCTCTCATGGACACATCGGTTAACTATCATTCAATTGATCTATTGATTCTTGATTTCGGTGCAGTTTCGCGATCTAATGAATCCATGTCAAGCCCCACGATCAAGCATCAGTTGCTGACCCAGTTCGCCCGCCTGGGCAAGGCCCTGAGTCATCCGAACCGGCTGGAGCTGCTGGAATTCCTGGCCCAGGGTCCGAGGGGGGTGGATGAACTGGCCGGCGTGAGCGGACTGAGCGTGGCCAACACCTCCCAGCATCTGCAACAGCTCCGGCAATCGGGGCTGGTGGAGTCGCGGCGCCAGGGACAGCGGGTGTACTACCAGCTCGCCGGAGACGACGTGGTGTCGCTCATGGATGCCCTGCGCAGGGTGGCGCGTCAGCACCTGCCGGATGTGGACATGCTGGTGCGAGATCACCTGGACCCCCGCGATGCCATGGAACCGGTGCCCCTGGATCAACTCCTGGCGCGCATCCGAAATGGCGAGGTCACGGTGGTGGACGTGCGCCCGGAGGCCGAGTTCCGGGCCGGGCATCTGCCCGGCGCGCTGAACATCCCGCTGGAGGAACTGGAAACCCGCCTGACGCAGATCGACCCGGAACGGGAGGTCATCGCCTACTGCCGGGGCCCCTACTGCGTGCTCGCCTACGATGCGGTCTACCGCCTGCGTGAACGGGGCTACCGTGCGCGGCGCATGGAGGACGGCTACCCGGAGTGGAAAACCGCCGGCATGCCGGTGGAAGAAACCGGCTGAATACCCCGCCAGCTCGTTTCATCCTTCATCCCTGATCCCTCTTCCTTCACACTTGAGGCGTGTTGCCCGAGACCCTGCAAGCCGTCATTGCCAGCGTGAGCGCCGTGCTCGTGCTGGCCTTCGCGCTCTACAGCGCGGGCCATGCCCTGCTCCACAAGCGGGACACGCGCGCCGTGATCGCCTGGGTGGGACTCATCATGCTCCTGCCGCTGGGCGGATCCATCCTCTACTGGCTGCTGGGCGTCAACCGCATCAAGCGCAAGGCGCGCGCCCTGCGCGAGTCCGCGGGCCGCGGATCCATGCCCCTGAGCGTGGAACCCGCGCAGGTGGATGCCAGATGGCACCCGCTGGCGGCCGTGGGCGACGCTCTGGGTCTGCTGCCCCTGAGTGCCGGCAATCGCCTCAAGCCGCTCGTCAACGGCGACCAGGCCTACCCGGAGATGCTGGAGGCGATCGACTCGGCCACCTGCAGCATCGGGCTCGCCACCTACATCTTCGACACCGACCCGGCCGGCCGCCGGTTCAGGGATGCCCTGCACCGCGCCCATGAGCGCGGGGTGCCGGTGCGTGTGCTCATCGATGGCGTCGGCGCGCGCTACAGCCGGCGCAGCATGGCGCGGGAACTGCGCCGGGTCGGCATCCCCACCCGGCTGTTTCTGCCCATGCACCTGCCCCGCAGTCTGGCCGCCTTCAACCTGCGCAATCACCGCAAGCTCCTCATCGTGGATGGACAGACCGGATTCACCGGGGGCATGAACCTGCGCGTGGGTAACCTGCTGGCGAATCCGGGGCGTCATCCCGTCCAGGACCTGCAGTTCCGGGTGGAAGGCCCGGTGGTGGCACAGATGCAGCGCATCTTCGCGGGGGACTGGCATTTCGCCTCCGGTGAGCATCTGCAGGGCGAGGCATGGTTCCCGCATCAGGGGCCCGCGGGCGACGCATTTGCACGGGGTGTGCCCGACGGACCGGACGAGCACTTCGAGAACCTGCGGCTGATCATCCACGCAGCCGTCGCGGAAGCCCGGGAACGGGTGACCGTCATGACCCCGTATTTCCTGCCGGACGATGCGCTCATCGCGGCACTCAACAGTGCCGCGCTCCGGGGTCTGCAGGTGGACATCCTGCTGCCGGAGCGCAATAACCTGCGTCTGGTGCAATGGGCCTCCCAGGCCATGTACTGGCAGCTCCTGGAACGGGGCTGCCGCATCTGGCTCACGCCGCCCCCCTTCGATCACACCAAACTCATGCTGGTGGACCGGGAGTGGTTCCTGCTGGGATCCGCCAACTGGGATCCGCGCAGCCTGCGGCTCAATTTCGAGTTCAATCTGGAATGCCTGGACCCGGAACTGGGGGCCCGGCTCGCGGACTGGGTCGAAAGGCGCCGCGGCGCCGCCCGGGAAGTCACCCTCGAAGAAGTGGACAGACGTTCCCTCCCGGTCCAGCTCAGGGACGGTGCAGCGCGCCTGCTGACGCCGTATCTGTGAAGGCGTGGAGTCCGCAAACAAACGCAAATGGACGCGACTGAAGACCCGAAAAGTTGAAGCATAGGGCGGGCCGTGCCCGCCGCGCCGGGGCCGGGTCGGGCACCGAATGGCGGCCATGGGCCGCCCTATGGTGTGCTCACTGTCGCGGCGTGGGTTTCTGTTTCCCTGACCGCTCACTTCGAGCATCCGCGTTCAAGCGCCGCAGTTCATCGAGCTTCTCCCGGATGCGGCCTTCCAGGCCCCTGTCCACCGGCAGGTAATAACGGCGTTCCGGCATGTCGTCCGGGAAGTAGCGTGCCCCAGCCGCGAAGCCGTCGGCCTCGTCGTGGGCATACCGGTAATCCTTGCCGTAATCCAGTTCCTTCATGAGCTTCGTGGGGGCATTGCGCAGATGCAGGGGCACGTCCAGGCTGCCCAGTTCGCGCACATCGGCCATGGCGCGGGTGTAGGCCTTGTACACGGCGTTGCTCTTGGGCGCGCAGGCCATGTAGACC
>SKOF01000597.1 GCA_007120155.1 Thioalkalivibrio sp.
CAGCCCCATGACATCGACGGAACAGGACCTGCTCCAACAGGCAAACCGGATTTGCGAGAGCCGGCCCTTCCGGGAGGCGCTTTGGCGGCACCTGCCCGACCCGGAGACCCACGGCGACCCGGCCCGGCTGGACGCGCGCATCCATCCCCGGGACCAGATGCTGCTGCACTCGCTGCGCCATCACGGCGACGCGCACGTGGCCCTCAGCCAGTACTACAACGTGGCGCTGCAACAGTACAACGCCATGCGCCAGATCCTGCACCTGTTCCATCCGCCGCCGCACGAGGGGCTCCGGTTCCTGGATTTCGCCTGCGGCTACGGACGCCTGATCCGGCTCCTGAGCCTCTCCATGCCCGCTCGCAACATCACCGCCTGCGAGATTCAGCCCGAGGCCGTGGACTACGTCCGGGAGCGCTTTGGAGTGCGCGGCATGCTGTCTCAACTGGACCCGGAGCAGTTCAATCCCGGTGAGACCTTCGACTTCATCTGGGTGGCCTCCCTGTTCTCGCACCTGCCCGAGCAGTTGTTCCACCAATGGCTCGCCCGGCTCTGGGCGCTGGTGAACGAACACGGCGTTCTGTGCTTCAGTGTGCACGACGCCGCACTGCTGCCCGAAGGTCTCGAACTCCCGGACCCGGGCATTCTCTACGGGGAAGGCAGCGAGATCCCCGAGCTGGGTCCCGCGCACTACGGCACCGCCTACGTCTCCGAGGACTTCGTGATGCGGGCAGTGCGCACAGCCACCGGCGGGGAAGCCAACTGCTTCCGCATCCCCAAGGCACTCGCCCACGAGCAGGACATCTACGTGGTGACGCGCAGCGACGTCTCGGGCCTGGCCGCGTTCCGGCGCGGCCCCTGGGGCTGGGTCGACGAGCACCGCGTCAGCCCGGAAGGCGAACTCTACCTGCGGGGCTGGGCCGCCTCGCTGGATGACGGCCCCCTGGCGCACGTGAACATCTCGGTGAACGGACAGCCCCACACCTGCCCCACGGGGCTTCCCCGGGATGACGTGGCCCACGTGTTCGGGGATGCACGGCTGCGCCCGTCAGGGTGGTCGTTCCATCTGGACATGACGGGCAACACCCGGGCGCAGGTCGAGGTCACGGCGGTCACGGCCGCCGGAGAGAAGGCACTGCTTTATGTCGCCACCCTGCCGGTACCGGCCATGCAGGGGGGTTCCACGGACACCCGGGGAATTCGGGGCCTTCTGGCCCGCCTGCTTGGCGTCGGGAGCGCACCGCGGCAGTGACGGCGGGCAAGGACCGCCCCGTCATGGACGCGCCGAATCCGCGAGACACCGTGCGCGCCCCCGTGTCCCGGCACGATCAACCCCCGCCGCAACGTCTGCCCACCCCTGTTCAGTGGCTGATGGCCCTCGCCGTGTACCTGGTACTGGCCGTCGCAACCATGGGGGCGAATCCGCTCACCGGCGAGACCGTGGCTCCCATGGACCTGCTGGTGTCCCATCCGGGCTGGGACACAGTCGCCGAAGGGGTGCGCGTCACCCACGCGGAGCGCAGCGACGTACTGGATGCCCTGCTCCCCACTTGGCTAGGGGCCAAGGATCAGTTGCGCAACGGCGAGCCCGCTCTCTGGCTCCCGGCCATCTCGGGCGGCAAGCCCGGCCTGCCGCTCATCTCCAACGGCATGCTGACCCCGTCATTTCTGGCCTTTGCCCTGATCGGAGATGACGCCCTCGGATTCTACGCGGCCGGACTGATCAAGCTCGTGCTGGCCGGGCTGGGCGTGTTCCTGCTGCTGCGCCTGTTCCTGGGCCCTGCGGCGAGCCTGTTCGGAGGCGCGGTGTTCATGCTGGCCGGATTCAATGCCGCGTGGTTCTTCTGGCCCCAGGTCAGCACCGCCGCCTGGATTCCGTGGCTACTGTGGTGCGGGGCGGGCTGGATGCTCACCGGCCGGCGGGGCTGGCTGGCGGGCATCGCCCTGACCACGGCACTGTTGATCCTGGGCGGCTTCCCCAGCGTGGCCGCCTACGGCCTGTATGCCTTCGTACTGCTGATCCCGGTACTGATGGCCGGGATGCCCTGGCGCCCGGGTATCGCGGCGGGGATCGCCGCCGGCGCGGCGGTGGCGCTGGGCTTCCTGCTGAGCGCCCTGCCGCTGCTGGCCCAGGTGGAGTTCCTGTCCCTGTTCGATCTGGGATACCGCAGCGCGGGCACGGCCCTGTCCTGGACGGAACACTACCGGCTGTTCGTCGATCCCCGGGCCCGGGGCGTCCCCCGGGTCGAGTTCACGTTCCACGTGGGCTGGATTGCCCTGTTGCTGACCCTGGTCCCGGTGGCCCTTTGGACGCGGTGGCCGCAGGCGGAGCGACGGCTGCTGTTCGTGTTCGGAACCGCAATCCTCCTGGCGTCGATCGTCCTGGCGTTCGGCCTCGCGCCCCACGAGTGGATCCGCCGCATACCCGTATTCGGTTTCAACCCCTGGAGCCGGGTCACGGTGATCACCGGCCTGGCCGTCGCCCTGCTGGCTGCCCTGGGCCTGCAGGTGGCACTGGAGCAGGCACGGCGGATCCGAAGACCGCTCCTGGCCACGGGCCTGCTGGCCGGGCTGGCCGCGCTGGCAGTGGTACAGATCGTGGACCAGTCACGCCTGTTCAGGACGTTCAACGCGGTGGTTCCGGCTGCCTGGTTCTATCCCGACACGCCCACGCTGACGTACGCGCGGGAACGGCTCGGGCCGCTGGACTGGGTCATCGCCGACAATGCCTTCATGATCTCGGGCACCCTGACCGCCTACGGGCTGCCCGAATGGTTCGCCCACACGTTCAAGACCCCCGCGGAAAAGAGCGCGCTCGAGCAACTGGTGGACGCCCCCTTCCGCACGCCCACCGCGGCGACCTTTCCCCTGGAAAGCATCCGTTTCGAGCACCCCCTCATGAATGCCTTCGGGGTGCAATTCGCCCTGGTCGAAGGGCAGCACCACGATCATGAAGTCCTGTTCACCCAGCCGGCGGGGGCGCATCAGCCGGCGCCGCCCCTGCCCGAGAACCGGCTGGACCAGCATTTCCGGCTGGACCGGGAGACCCGGCTGTCGGGTGTTTCCGTGCTCATGGCCACGTACCGGGCGCCCCATGCACCCTCCGACCTGAGGCTCACCCTCCATGACGACCGGGGAGACGCGCTTGCCACCGTCACCGTGTCCCGCTACCGGATTCGCGACAACCGCTGGGCGCGGTTCTTCTTTCCCCGGACCCTGGAACTGCCGCCGGGCGGGTACAGCTTCAGTCTCGCACTGACGAACCCGGAGGCCGGGGGCCGGGTCACCCCGTGGACCACGGCCGAAGCGGTTCCCGACACCCACCGGCTCGCCGTCAACGGCGAAGCCCGTCCGTTGGCCATGCGCTTCTCCCTCATGACGCCCGCCGCCCGTGACCACGGCTGGACCGCGCACCGGCTGGAACCCGCCGTCACACTGCTGGAGAACCCCCGGGCGCCCCGGGGAGCCTATTACCTCGGCGATGCGCACCAGCCGCCGGCAGACGGGGACGGGGCACAGGTACGCACCGCCCGGATCGACTCCACTGCGCTCACGGCCCGTTACGAGGGCGACGCGCCGGGGCTCATCGTCTTCCCCATGCGTCACTATCCTGGCTGGGAGGCCCGCGTGGATGACCGGCCCGCGGCCATGGACACCCTGCTGGGCGTCCTGCCGGCCGTGCATGTCCAGGGCCCCGGCCGGGTCGAGTTGCACTATCGACCCACGTATACTCTGCCGGGTCTGCTGGCAACCCTGGCAGGCCTGGGGGGGCTTCTGCTGTTGCTGTGGCAGGCCCCGGCCCCTCATGCCCGGGCACGATAGACCGGCCTTCTCCGGAAGGACCGCCAAGGACAGCCGCCACACCATGAAACTGATCATCCAGATCCCCTGTTACAACGAGGCCGGCACCCTGCCGATCGCCCTGGCGGCGCTGCCGCGCTCGGTGCCCGGCTTCGACTCCGTGGAATGGCTGGTGATCGACGACGGCTCCAGTGACGACACGGCGCGCATCGCCCGGGAGCACGGCGTGGATCACGTGGTGCGCCACACCCGCAACCAGGGCCTTGCCCGGGGGTTCATGACCGGTCTGGACGCCTGCCTGCGTCTGGGCGCCGATGTCATCGTCAATACCGACGCGGACAACCAGTACAACGCCGGAGATATCCCGGCTCTGGTGGCGCCCATCGTGGCGGGTGAGGCGGACATCGTGGTGGGGGCGCGCCCGATCGAAACCATCGAACATTTCTCGCCCATCAAGAAGATGCTGCAAAAACTCGGGAGTTGGGTGGTGCGCGTTGCCAGCCAGACGGACATCCCGGATGCGCCCAGCGGTTTTCGCGCCATCTCCCGGGCCGCCGCGCAGCGGCTGGTGGTGTTCAGCGATTACACCTATACGCTGGAAACCATCATCCAGGCCGGCCAGAAGAACATGGCGATCACCTCGGTGCCGGTCGGGG
This sequence comes from Thioalkalivibrio sp., assembly GCA_007120155.1. GTDB lineage: Bacteria > Pseudomonadota > Gammaproteobacteria > Ectothiorhodospirales > Ectothiorhodospiraceae > Thioalkalivibrio_A. The sequence continues at coordinate 4,455 of SKOF01000597.1, forward strand.
TGAACGCGGACCTGCGGCCCTCGCGGCTGGTCAGGAGCATCCCTTCCTACATCCAGCGTTCCATCGTCACGATCATACGGATCTTCGTGATCTACCGACCGTTCCGCTTCTTCGGCATCCTCGGCGCGGTGCTCTTCGGCGCCGGGTTCCTGATCGGTCTGCGTTTTCTCTGGTATTACTTCATCGGCCAGGGCGACGGTCACATCCAGTCCCTGATCCTGGCGGGCGCCCTGCTGGTCATGGGGTTCCAGACCCTGCTGGTGGCCTTCATCGCCGATCTGCTGGCGGCCAACCGCAAGCTCCTGGAAGACATACGCGCCCGGGCCATCGCCATCGAGATGGACAGGCCCTCCCACGGGGAGCGCGGCGGCGAAGGCGGGTCGCCATGAAGATCTCCCGCGGCATGCGGGAGCAGGGCGTGGTGGTGGGCAACACCTGCGACAAGTACGGCACCCGAAATCCCGTCGCCCGCCGGCTCATGCGCGGCTTCCACGAGGCCCTGGAAGGGCTGGTGCAGCAGGCCTCGCCCGCCACCATCCACGAGATCGGCTGCGGCGAAGGCTACTGGGTCAACCGCTGGCGGCAGGCCGGCTTCCAGGCCCGCGGCAGCGACTTCTCCGCCCGGGTC
>SKOF01000036.1 GCA_007120155.1 Thioalkalivibrio sp.
GTGCAGCCGGGACGCGCCACCGTGGCCTCGAAGGGGTAGAGGTTGACCACCACCAGATCGATGGGCTCGATGCCCTGGCCGGCCATGGCCTCGTCATCGATGCCGCGGCGCCCCAGGATGCCCCCGTGGATGCGCGGATGCAGGGTCTTGACCCGTCCGTCCATCATTTCCGGGAAGCCCGTGTACTCGGAGACTTCCCTGACCGTGACCCCGTTGTCCGCCAGCAGCCGGGCGGTGCCCCCGGTGGAGAGGATCTCCACCCCCAGGGCCTGCAGCCCCTGGGCAAGTTCGACAACGCCGTCCTTGTCGGAAACGCTGATCAGCGCGCGGCGGACGGGGGATAGGCTGGGAGTCTGGGACATGGTTGATTTCTGTAGTTTTGGTTGGGAGTGGCACGGATTGTAGAGGAAGGCAGAAGTGTGAATTGGGAAGTGGGAAGGAAGGGCGGTTCGCACTTCCCAATTCACACTTCTAACTTAAGCCATGCTGTTTCAGCTTCTTTCTCAGGGTGCCGCGGTTGAGGCCCAGGTACTGGGCGGCGCGGCTCTGGTTGCCGTCGCAGTGCCGCAGGACGCATTCCAGCAGGGGACGTTCCACCTCGTCCATCACCATGCGGAACAGGCCGTCGGGTTCATGGCCGTCCAGGCGGGCAAAGTAATCCTCCAGGGACTGATGCACGGCCCTGGAGAGGGGTTCCGCCTCGCCGTTGATGCGCTGGCTCATGCCGCCATGGCCTCCCCGTCGATCCGCCCGAGACACGCCTGCACCCGGCGCATCTGTGTGCAACTGTCCTCGGCGGCCATGATGCCGGGGCGGAATCGCGCGGCATCGGGATGGGCACGCAGATACCAGCCGATGTGCTTGCGGGCCACCCGCACGCCGGTGTGCTCCCCGTAGAGGGCGTACAGGCCCTCCAGGTGCTCGCGCAGCAGGATGGAGACCTCGTCGGCGCCGGGGGCGGGGAGGTGCTCCCCGGTGGCCAGAAAGTGGGCCGTTTCCCGGAAGATCCAGGGCCGCCCCTGGGCGGCGCGGCCGATCATCAGGGCGTCGGCGCCGGTGCGCTCCAGCACGGCCCGGGCCTGTTCCGGGGTCGTGATGTCGCCATTGGCGATGACCGGGATGCTGACGTGGCGTTTCACGGCGGCGATGGCGTCGTAGTCCACGGGGCCGGTGAAGCGGCAGGCCCGGGTACGCCCGTGCACCGCCAGCGCCCGGATGCCCGACTGTTCCGCGATGCGGGCGATGCCGAGGGCGTTCAGGCGGTCCCGATCCAGGCCCAGACGTATCTTGAGTGTGACCGGCACATCCACGGCGGCAACCACCGCCTCCAGGATGCGCCCGACCAGGATCTCGTCGCCCAGCAGGGCAGAGCCGGCGGCCCTGTTGCACACCTTCTTGGCGGGGCAGCCCATGTTGATGTCGATGATCCGTGCGCCGTTGTCCACGTTGCGCCGCGCCGCTTCGGCCAGCATGGCCGGCTCTGCGCCGGCGATCTGCACGCTCACCGGGTCCGGCTCGCCTTCGTGGTCCATGCGCCGGCGGGACTTGGGCGTATGCCACAGGCGGGTGTTCGCGGTCACCATTTCCGATACGGCCATGTCCGCGCCCAGGCGTCTGCACAGCAGCCGGAAGGGGCGGTCGGTGACCCCCGCCATGGGAGCGAGGATCAGACCGTGCGGCAATGTGTGGTCACCAATGCGCAGCATCGCGGGGCCGGGGGGTGTGCGGAATGAACAGGCATGATAACGACACTGCCCCCCGGGTTAAAGCGTGAACCGGCCGGCAGGTTGAGAATCATCAGGAAATTCAGTGAAAGCGGAACTCGTAGGCGACGGCCCGTGGGCCGGGGTCCTCGATCTCCAGGTGTACATGGATCTGATCGCCGGGCGCGACCTGGCCGGGTTGTCCGCCGCGTTGCAGATACTCCTCCGGCGCGAAACGCCGCACGGCAAGCAGTTCGCCCTGCAGATCCCGGAAGCTGAGTTCCAGCAGGGGATGGGGTTGGGCGAAGTCGGCCTGGTTCGCCAGCGTGGCCTGGACCATCAGACCCCCGGGTGTATTGGGATGAGAATAGATGTTGCGGCTGCTGAGTCGAAAGGCGTCCGGGTCACGTCGTGGCGGCAGATTACAGTCCAGTCGATTGCACATCCACTGGAGCAGCGGGGAGGCCTCGGGGTAGGCGGCCAGGCGGTTGCGCTCATGGTAGATGACCTGGCCGGCCAGCAGGGAGATGAGCATCAGGCTGAGCACCCCCAGGGACAGGGTTCCCAGCAGATATCGCGTTGTGCGCGGGGCTGCGGCGGATGCCACCTCGTCGCGGATCACCAGGGGCACCCGGTCCGGTGTTTCCGCGTCCGGTTCCTTCGGGGCGGCATCCCCGGGGACCGGCTCTCCGCCGGCGCGGCCGGCCGGGTGGATGGCCGCCGGCATCGGTGCGGCGTCCGGTTCGGGCGAGACGGGCGCGGGCGGATCGACCGCCACGGGAAGGTCGGGCGGGGTGTCCGGGTCATGGGCCTCGACCGTTGGTTTCGGGCCGTCATCCTGCCGCGTATCCGGCCAGGTGAAGTCCAGGGTGTCGGGTCCGGGGCGGTGCGCGGATCCCGTGTTCGCGCCTTCCGGTGCAAGTACGCTCAGGGTCTCCAGTCCGTTGAACACCTGCCCGCATTCCCCGCAGCGCACGTTGCCGTCAGACGCGGTCAGCTCCGCGGTGGTGACCCGGAATACGGCCTGGCAATGGGTGCACTGTGTGTACATTTAAGTGGCAAGTGGCAAGTGGCAAGTGGCAAGTGGCAAGGATGGTATCCGGTTGGGGCGGAGGTTTCACCCCGGGCCTGGTGCCCGCCGTACGGTGGCCGGCTGATGCCGGATCAGTCGTTGACGACCAGCACGAGCTTGCCGGTGGTGGAGCCGGTCTCGATGGCGCGGTGGGCCCGGGCGGCCTCGGCGAGGGGGAAGGTGTCGCTGACCACCACGCGCAGGCGGCCGGCATCGAACAGGGCACCGCAGCGTTCGAGAATCGCCGCCTGCCGCACGCGCTCCTCGTGCATCCCGTAGTACATGGGGGACAGCATCAGTTCCAGCCCGATGCGCAGGTTGCGCAGCCGTGCCTCGGCCCAGTCGGTGTCCGGGGGCGGCTGCAGTACCGTGATCAGCTCCCCGTACGGGCGCATCGCCGCAAAGGTGCGTGTGAAGGTCTCGCCGCCCAGTACGTCGAGTGCAACGTCCACCCCGGTGCCCCCTGTCCAGTCGCGCGCCGCTGCGGCGAAATCCGTGGTCTTGTAGAGGATGGGGGCCTCGGCGCCCAGTTCTGTCGCGAGTTCGGCCTTCTCGGGACTGCCGACGGTGGTTGCCACGCGGGCACCGCCCTCGCGGGCGAGTTGAATGGCCACGTGCCCCACACCGCCCGCCCCGGCGTGAATCAGCACCCGGTGGCCGCTCGCCGTGCGGGCGCGTTCAAAGAGCGATTCCCATGCGGTCAGCAGCACCAGCGGTGCGGCCGCCGCCTCCACGAAGCTCAGGGAATCCGGTTTGCGTGCGCAGTAGCGTTCGTCCACCAAGGTGTACTCGGCATAGGTGCCGGGGGCGTCGCCGATACCGCCGGAGCAGAAGTACACCGCGTCACCGGGGGCGAAACGCTTGCAGTCGGTCCCGGCTTCCTCCACGACGCCGGCGGCATCACAACCGAGAATGACCGGCATCTCGCCGCCCTTGTATGGCCCGCGCACGCGCTGCTTGGCATCCACGGGGTTGACCCCGGCGGCCTGGATGCGTACCAGGATCTCGTGTCCGTGGGCGAGGCGGGGTTCAGGGATGTCGCCCGGAGCGAGGACCTCGTCCGCGTTGCCCCTGGCATTCATGAGGATGGCTTTCATGGCGTTCTACAGGCACCCGGACAGCACCTCGTCGTAGATACGGGTGGCCAGACGCGCGGCCCGTCGCAGGCGGGTGCAATGGCACAGGGTCGGTAGCATTTGCGTGTATATACACGCAAATGTCCGATCTCGCCAGGTGATCCCGCGGCACGCAACCGGTCCACGGAGCGCCGATGACCGCAGCCACCCGATTGCCAAACGCGCACGGTGCGCCTACGCTCAGCGGGTGGCGGCTGCTCGCGTCAAGCGCGCTTCCGACCACGGACTCGTCGCCGGATCCGAGGCAACCGGGGGGGATGCGACGACCCGCCGCCCGGACGACCGGGCTTTTGAAACCATTAAGGAGGTCTGAGCACCAGGAGGACGACTATGGATATGGCTTGTGATTTGACGTTCGACCGGGAACGGTTGAAGGACGAGATCCGAACGACCTACGGGCGCGTTGCGGAACAGCCCGACGGCGACTTTCATTTTCATCGCGGCCCGGATTACGCGGCATCGGTGCTCGGCTACGACCGGGCCGAACTCGGCGAACTGCCGGATTTCGTGACCGCGCCGTTCGCCGGTGTGGGCAATCCCTACCTTGCCGGTACGCTGCCCGCCGGTGCGCGGGTGATCGATCTGGGCTCGGGGAGCGGCATGGATTGCCTGCTGGCCGGCCGGCAGGTCGGGGCGCAGGGAGAGGTGATCGGGTTCGACATGACCGACGCCATGCTCGAAAAGGCAAGGGCAGGGTCATCCGCTGCCGGCATGGATCATGTGCGCTTCGAGAAGGCCGACATCTCCCGACTGCCGGTCGATGACGAATCCGTGGATGTGGCAATCTCGAACGGTGTCATCAACCTCAGCCCGGAAAAGCCGCAGGTCTTTTCCGAACTCTATCGTGTCCTGCGTCGCGGCGGGCGCGTGCAGTTCGCCGATATCGTGATCGAGGCCGAGCTTTCGGCCGCCGCGCGCAACGATATCGAACTCTGGGTCGGCTGAATCGCGGGAGCTCTGCAGTCTGCAGGCTATCTCGCTGCACTGTCCGAGGCGGGTTTTTCGCGTGCGGAGGTCGTCGGTTACTTCGATTCGTTTGCCGGCACGAGCAAGGAGGACACGGCGCGCCAGTTTGGCGTGCGCGGCGCGAGTTTCATCGCCTTCAAGGATTGACCGGACGCGAACAATAGGGGCGGCTGGTTGATTTCCGGCCGGTGACGGCATGAA
>SKOF01000518.1 GCA_007120155.1 Thioalkalivibrio sp.
TGCGCCGCATCCTCAAGCAGGAACAGATCACCGCGATCCTGGTCACCCACGACCAGATGGAGGCCTTCGCCATGGCCGATCGCATCGGCGTGGTGAACGCGGGCCGCATCCTGCAATGGGATACCGCCTACAACCTTTACCACCGCCCCGCCGAGCGCTTCGTGGCCGACTTTATCGGCCAGGGCAAGCTGCTACCGGGCACCGTGCTCAACGAGCACCAGGTGGAAACCGAGATCGGCATCATCACGGGGCTGGTGCCCGAAGGCTGCGGCGAGGGAGACCCGGTGGACGTGCTGGTGCGCCCCGACGACATCCGCCCCGACGACGCCAGTGACATCAGCGGCGAGGTCCTGGACAAGGCATTCCGCGGTGCGAGCTTTCTCTACACCCTGCGCCTCGCCAGCGGCGGCAAGGTGCTCTGCTTCGCCCCCAGTCACGACAACTTCGCGGTGGGCGAACGCATCGGACTGAAGCTTTCCTTCAACCACCTGGTGATATTTCCCCGCTGAGGCGGGGGTTCAAGATTCAAGATTCAAGATTCAAGATTCAAGGTTCAAGGTTCAAGGCAGAGAACAGCGGCGTCATTGAGCTGTTCCCTCGACATCCTGAACTTTGAACCTTGAACTCGCCTTCTCAACCCCGCCTCGGCTTGCGCGAGCGGGTCGTGCTGCCTGGACCGGTCATCCGCCATTCCACCCCGCCCGAGACACCCGTCCGGCCGTTTCACGAGGTCAAGCCCCGGGGCCGGGCGGCAACCTGCCCAGCGCAGACACGGCGCAATGCATCGCAAGCGCTCTGACGAACCCGCGCTGGAGGGTTTCATGCACGGGGACACCGCGTTACAATCCGCGCCGTTCCCGGCTGAGCCGGGGGCATATGTTAGGCAACAGAGGCTTGACCATTCGATGGACAGTTGCAGTTTCAATCGCACACGCATGAAGGCCGTCGGCGGCCCGAAACGGGTGTGCCGCAGCGTCCGTCGGGACACCCCCGCCACACCGGTCCACTGACCGCTCCAGGGGCCCCGGGCGCGCCGCGGCATTACCACCGGCACGCGAGGGGACCCGATCCCTCAGGCATTCCGGGCAACGCCCCGCCGGGGCCGGAAGGTCCCTGATACCGCCTGTCACTCCCGCAGGGATGAGCCCCGGGTGAGATGCGCTGCCGGTTCCGACCATTCCCGCCGCGTGTCGGCACGCCTGCAGCGAATTTGCGACACCTGCATCCATCCGCCAATGAACCCAAGGGCAATGAGGAGCAAGCACATGACCACAGTAATGAACCGGGCCCTCAACGGTCTCAAGCCCCTCCGCACCAGGACGGACGTGTTGCAGGCTACGGACAGCCCTGTCGATTCCGGTGTGGAGGTCGTGGGCAACGCCCTGCGAAACGGCGAGTTCGGCAGCGCACGACTGCGCTTCCTGCGCCTTGCGGAGCAGTCGCAGATCCGGGTACTCCAGCAGATCCCCACCAAGGATGCGGCACGGCTGGCGGGCGGGTTACCCACCTACACGATGGCGCGTCTGTATGAACGCCTGCCCCGCGACGTGGGGCGGGCCATCGTACAGGCCCTGCCCGAAGCCAAGCGCCACGGCATTGTGGTCATCCTCAAGCACCGGCGTCGCGGCTGACAATACAGACCCGCACCTCATCGGCGCCATGGCATCACCATGGTCGGCGCGGACGCTGCGTCCACAGGCGGCGCATGAAATCCATTTATGCAGCGCCCCCCTTTCTGTCCGTATGCCGGATGCAACGCACGCGTCCCTCCAGAGCAGTGAAGGATGCGCTGAAGTCGGGCTGGCAACCACCACAGGGTTGAACCCGGACGCGAGGCGTGGGACAAACAACTACGCATCTCTGAAACGGCCATCACACAACCGCTTCCGGACAAACGACTGAGTGCCTCCCGTCAGCACCCCCGCGACCCAGACCTCCGCCAGAACACGTCATGGCCTGACGGTGCTGCTGGCCGCATTGCTGGCGGTCTCCCTCGGCACGGCCCGGGCCCAGACACCGGAGATCACCATTACCGGGGCGGGCGAGGAGGCACGGGAGAACATCCGCGCGCATCTGAGCATCGCCCGCGAGGACTGCGCGCTGCCCGAATGGCGCGAGCGGCCGCTGCTGCGCCGGGCGGAGCAGGAGGCCCGTGAGGCGCTGCGCGCCCTGGGATACTACCGGCCGGATGTGGAACTGGAATTTCTCCGCACCGACGATTGCTGGCGCCTGACCCTGGATGTGGCGCAGGGCGATCCCGTGACGGTGCGGCGCGTGGACATCACCCTGGACGGAGAGGCCGCCGGGGACGAGGCATTTCAGGCGCTGATCCAGGATTCCCCGATCAGGGAGGGGGACCGGCTGCGCCATGACCGCTACGAACAGCTCCGCAACGCCCTCACCCGCCTGGCCGCCGACCGCGGTTACCTGGACAACCGGATCGTCACCCGGGAACTGCGTGTCCACGCCGAGCAGGGGCACGCGGACATCGTCATCCACATGGACAGCGGGGACCGTTACCGCTTCGGCACCGTCACGCTGGACCAGGACATTCTCGATCCCGGCTATATCGGGAAGTTTCTGCCCTTTCAGGAAGGGGACCCCTACGACAGCCGGGTACTCATCGACCTGCAGCAGCGTCTGGTGGACGGCGGCTACTACGCGGAGGTGCGCGTGCGCACCGAGACCGAGGCCCGCGCGGACGGCCACGTCCCGATCCGGGTGACCCTGATCCCGCGCAAGAAGTTCGCCTACATGGCAGGCATCGGCGCCTCGACAGATATCGGGCCGCGGCTGCGGCTGGGCTTCGAGCATCGCTATGCCAACCGGGCCGGTCATCGCTACAACACGGAGATGGAACTCTCCCCGGTCCGCTCCGGCGTGGGCTTCAACTACGAGATCCCCCTGGATGATCCGTCGCGGGAACGGATCAACCTGATGGCCCGCTACCAGACGGAGGATACTGACACCTTACGCTCGGATCTCTACGGGATCGGCATCAGCCACACCCGCCAGCATGATTCCGGCTGGATCGAGACCCGCTCGCTCACCTACGAGCGGGAGGACTATACCGTGGCCGATATCACCGACCGCACGGACCTGCTCATGCCCGGGCTCTCCTTCACCCGGGTACGCGCCGACCATCCGGTGAGCCCGAGGCGCGGATGGCGGCTCTACGGCAGTGTTCGGGGCGCCTCCGAGGACGTGGTGTCGTCGGTGAGCTTTGTCCAGGTCCACGGCCGGGCCAGGCTGATCATTCCCCTGGGTCCGGGACGGTTGCTCACCCGCGTAGAAGGCGGCGCCACCGAGGCCAACCTGCTCACCGACCTGCCCTCCTCGGTGCGTTTCTTTGCTGGCGGCGACAACAGCGTGCGGGGCTACGGCTACCAGCGGCTGGGGCCCACCAACGAGGACGGCGACGTGATCGGCGGGCGCCACCTGTTCACCGCCAGTGCGGAATACGAGATTCCCATCGTGGGCCGCTGGCGCGCGGCCGCCTTCCTGGATTGGGGCAACGCCTACGACAGCATCGACGACTTCGACCCCCGGACCGGCGTGGGGGTGGGCGTACGCTGGATCTCGCCCATCGGCCCCATTCGCGTGGACATTGCCCATCCCGTCGACGGCGATGACCGCTTTCGCCTGCACCTGACCATGGGGGCCGACCTGTGATCCGCCGGCTGATCTTCGGCGCCCTGATCGCCTTCATCGCGCTGGCCACCCTGCTGACCGTCCTGCTGGGCACCGAGCCCGGCACCCGCTGGCTGATCAAGACCGGGGCGGGTTTTGTCCCCGGCACCCTGGAGGTCGAGCGGGTGGAGGGCACATTCCTCAGGGGGCTGCGGCTGACACGGATCACCTTCGAGGATGACACCGTCACCGCGCGCCTGGCGCTGCTGGAGGTACGCGTCAACGCCGCCGCCCTGTTCGCCGGGCAACTGGCCGTGACCCGGCTCAACGCCGACGGCCTCGATCTGCATGTCAGACCCGACCCGGAGCCGGCTCCGCCGGAGCCCTTCCGTCTGCCGGAATCCGTCGTCCTGCCGCTGGCGATCGATCTGTCGCCCGCGCGCTTCTCGGACCTGACGATCACCCTCGGGGATGCACCGCCGGTGCAGATCCATGAAATCCGGCTTGCCGCCAGCATCGACCGGGCAGCAGCAGACATCGGTACGCTGGTGGTCGACGCGCCGGATTTCGGCCTCGATCTCACGGCCCGCACGGCCCTCGCCATGCCCTATGCGGTAAACGCGGAACTCCGGTGGCGCGCACGTCTGCCCGAACCGGTCGCCGAAGGACTGGACGCCGGGGAGGCGCGCGGCCGGATCGTCCTGGACGGCACGCTGGAGCACCTCGGCATCCGCCACCGGGTGGAGGCGCCCGTGCGCATCACGGGCGAAGGGAACCTGCGCGACCTGCCCGGGACACCTGCCTGGGACCTCCTGCACCGCTGGGAGGCCCTCACATGGCGGCAGCCCGGGTATGGCGCCGTGGAGCTCGCCGCGGGCGAACTGCACAGCGAAGGCACTCCGTCCGAGTTCACCGTGACCCTGGACACCGGCATCACCCTGCCGGACCTGCCCTCCCAGCGCATCCGGCTCACCGGTCGGGGCGATACCGGGGCCTTCTCCGAACTGGCCCTGGAGGTCGACGGTGACGCCGGCCGGCTGGCCCTGGAAGGCGCCGCCGGATGGCTGCCGCATCCCGTCTGGGACATCGCCGTGCAGGGACGGGACCTTGACCCGGGCGCGGTGAATGCGGCATTTCCGGGCCGGCTCAACCTGGATGCGCGGGTGGCGGGCCGCCTGGACGAAGCGGGCACCCCCGATGTCCAGGTAGATGAACTCGATCTGACGGGCATCCTGCTGGACCAGGCCCTGCAGCTCACCGGCAACGCGCGGATCAGTGGCACAGACATGACCACCCCGGGCCTCGTTCTGAAGGTCAACGGCGGCACCCTCGACGTGGCGGGCCGGGTCGGCTGGCAACCGCAACCCCATTGGGACCTGCGCCTTCGGGGCGAGGAACTGGACCCGGGCCCCTGGGCGCCCGAGTGGCCCGGCCGGCTGGCACTGGCCCTGGAAAGCCGCGGACGTCTGGAACCGGATCATGCCGTGCACGGCGAACTGCACCTTGAGCGCCTCGAGGGCCGCGTCGCCGATCATGCGATCCATGTCCGTGGCGATGCGGCACTGCTGGGCCACGGGCTGTCCACGCCGGACCTTCAGGTCACCGTGGACGAGGCGCGGCTCAGGATCGCCGGCGAAGCCGGCTGGGCGCCGATCCCCCGCTGGGACCTGCGGGTGGAAGCGGACAACCTGGATCCCGGCCTGATCAGGCCGGAACTGGCCGGACGCCTGAGCATGCGCGGGCAAAGCGAGGGGCGACTGGACCCCGAGTACGGCGTCGACGCCCGCATTGAACTGGAGCATCTGGAAGGCACATTGCAGGAATTCCCTGTCTCGGCCGAGGGCAGTGCCCGGCTGGAGGAGGGACGCCGGGTCACCACGCCGGGGCTCGAGGTGCGTCTCGGCGAGAACCGCCTGAACCTGCGGGGATTCGCGCAACGCGACGCCGCCGATCTCCACTACCGCTTGGAGGCACCTGCGCTGGATGCCCTGTGGCCCGGCCTGCGGGGCACCCTCCATGGCGACGGCCGCCTGGCCGGCGACTGGCACCGGCCGGATCTTGACCTGCGGCTGGAGGGCGCCGGCCTGGGGTACGAAGGCTGGTCGCTGGACAGCCTCGCCCTGGAGGCGGGGGGCACACTGCAGCCGGATGCGCCGCTGACCCTGACCCTGGACGCGGCCGGACTCACGCTGGACGAGCGGGTGATCGCCCGCACAGCGCGGCTCGATGGCCGGGGGCATGCCGACGCGCACCGGCTCGGTCTCGACGTACGCACGGACGAGGGTGATCTGGAGCTGCGGCTGGAGGGGCGCGTGACCGACGCCCCGGGCTGGTCGGGCCGCATCGCCGGCCTGGATCTGACCGGCACCCCACTGGGAGACTGGCGGCTCGCCGCGCCCGCCCGGCTGGATGCCGACGCGCGGCAGGGCCGGCTTGCGCCCCTGTGTCTGACCCGGGATGCGGCGCGGTTGTGCCTGGAAGGCGACCGGCAGACCGCCGAGGGGCTCTCCGCCCTGCTTGATCTCTCGGACCTGCCGCTGGAATGGCTGGCCCTGTGGCTGCCGGAAAACGTGGCGGTGGACGGCAGCCTGTCTGCGGGGGCGCGGCTGCGCCACGACGATGCGGGCCTGACCGTGGAATCCCGCGCCGGGATCGACCGGGGTGAACTCCATGTACTCGGCCTCGACGGTGAACGTCAGACCATCCCGTTTCGCGACGTTTCCCTGGAGGCCGAGCTGGACCGGGGGGTGATGGACGCCCGGGCCGCCCTGTCCTTCCTGGAACGTGGCCAAGCCGATGCCGAACTGCGGCTCACGCCCGAAGGGGATACCCACCGGCTGTCCGGCCGTGCCCGGGCGGATCTGCAGGAACTGCGCTGGCTGGAGGTGGCGGTGCCGCAGGTCCGGGACCCGGAAGGACGGCTGCGTGGCGACCTGGATCTTTCGGGGACCCTGGCGGCACCGGACTTCCGGGGCGAACTCCGCCTGACAGATGCGCGCGCACTGATTCCGGAGCTGGGCCTGGAGCTGACGGACATGCATCTGCGGGCGGCCGCCGAAGGGCTGGACCGACTCACCCTGGACGGAGGGGTGCGCTCAGGCCCGGGGGAGCTGGAACTGGCCGGTGAGGCGGGGGTGACCCCGGAAGGCATACCCTGGGCCGAGATGCGCCTCCAGGGTGAGCGCTTCGAGGCGGTGCGCCGCCCGGAAGCGCAGGTGCTGATCTCGCCGGATCTGAACATGGAACTGGCGGCCAGAAACGTGGATATTTCCGGCCGGCTCGCCGTTCCCGAGGCGCGCATCGAGTTACGTGAACTCCCACCCCAGGCCGTCTCCGTCTCCCGTGACGAGGTGATCGTGGATGCACAGGAGGTCGAGCCGCCGTGGCACGTGCGTACCTCCGTGACGCTGACGCTGGGCGAGCAGGTGCACCTGAGCGGTTTCGGACTCAGCGGCCGGCTGGCCGGGGAGGTGGCGGTGGAGGACAGCCCCGCGCGCCCCGCGCGGGTGGAGGGGGAGATCCGTATCGAGGACGGCCGTTACCGCGCCTACGGCCAGAACCTGAACGTGGAGCGGGGGGTGCTGGTGTTTCAGGGTCCGGCTGACAATCCGGGCCTGGACATCCGCGCCGTGCGGCGGGTACCGGCCTACAACGTAAGCGCCGGGCTGGCCATTGGTGGCACGCTTCAGGACCCCCGCTCGCGGGTATTCTCCACCCCTGCCATGGAAGACAGCGAGGCCATGTCCTATCTGCTCACCGGGCGGCCCCTGTCCGGGGCCTCCGAGGCGGACGCCAACGTGCTGGCCGCCGCCATCGCCGCGTTCGGGGTGGAACAGGGCGGCATGCTCACGGCGCAGATCGGCCACGCGGTGGGGCTGGACGAGTTCACCCTGGATGCCGAGGGCGACATGGACCAGAGCGCTCTGATGATGGGCAAGCACCTCTCCTCGCGCCTCTACATGCGCTACACCGTGGGGCTGTTCGAGCGGGCATCCAGCCTGATGCTGCGCTACAGCCTGAGCCGCACGCTGAGCCTGGAAACCAGGACCAGCGACGAGGCCCAGAGCATGGACCTGATCTATCGCCTGGAGCGCTGAATCCGCGGTCCACAGGGGGTAGCCCACGGCCGCCTCCCTGACCGCGGACAGCCGCGCGGCGGGCATGGCCCGCCCTATGCCGATGAACCCCGTTCACGGGCGCTCCATGGCAATGACCGTGATGCACATAAAACGGTAGACTCGGCACATGACCACACTCACCTTTCTCGGTGCCGTCGGTGAAGTCACCGGCTCGCGCTACCTCATCGAAACCGGTGACGCCAACCTGCTGCTTGAATGCGGCCTGCACCAGGGCGGGGCGCAGGCGGACAGGGCCAACCGCGCCTCGCTGGCGAAACTTGCCCGCCAGGTGGACGCGGTGATCCTCTCACACGGCCACCTGGACCACTCGGGGCTGGTGCCGAAGCTGGTGCGCGACGGCTACCGGGGCCCCGTGTTCTGCACCCCGGGCACAAGGGACCTGCTGCGCATCATGTGGAAGGACGCCGCCTTCGTCATGGGCAAGGACGTCGAGTGGGAGAACAAATGGCGGCGCCGGGCGGACAAGCGTCTGCTGGAGCCCCTCTACGAGGAGGACGACGTGGACGCCGCCCTCGAGCTCTGCGAGCCGCTGCCCTACAACCGGATCAAGTCACTGCCCGGACAGGCACGGCTTGAGTTCCACGATGCCGGGCATATCCTGGGCTCGGCCATCGTCGACCTCACCGTCCCCTCCGGGGGACGCGAACGGCGGCTGGTCTTCTCCGGCGACCTGGGCAACCCGGACTCCGTGCTCATGCACGACCCCGCCCGGCTGGAGCATGCGGACGTGGTCCTCCTGGAAAGCACCTACGGGGACCGCGACCACCGCCCCATGGAGGAAACCATCGAGGAACTGGCCGGGATCCTGGAACAGGCCTACGCGGACGGCGGCAACGTGCTCATCCCCGCGTTTGCCGTGGGCCGCACCCAGGAGATCCTCTACCACCTGAGCACACTGCATCACCAGGGACGCCTACGCCACCAGAAGGTCTTCCTGGACAGCCCCATGGCGATCCAGGTCACGGAACTCTACGCACGGCGCCGGGCGGCCCTGAACTCCGAGGATCTCTCCCGCCTGGACCATGCGGCCAACGGCCGACTGACCGATTACCTGCCGCCCCTGCAGTTCTCGCGCAGCGTGGAAGATTCCATGGCCATCAACCGCATCCAGGGGGGCGCCATCATCATCGCCGGCGCCGGCATGTGCAACGGCGGCCGTATTCGTCATCACCTGAAATACAACCTCTGGCATCAGAACACCCACGTGATCTTCGTCGGCTTCCAGGCTGCCGGCACCCTGGGGCGGCGGCTGGTGGACGGCGCGGAAAAGGTGAAGCTGCTGGGCTCCGAGGTGGCGGTCAAGGCCGAGATCCACACCCTGGGCGGATTCTCCGCCCACGCCGGGCAGACCCAGCTCCTGGCCTGGGCGGCGGGCTTCAGGGATCGACCGGCCTTCCACCTGGTGCACGGGGAACCGGACGCACAGCAGGCGCTGGCCGGGGCCCTGAAGGAGCGACACGGCATCGAGGCCGGTATCCCGGGACCGGGTGACCGCATCGATCTGTGATCGCGTCAGGTGACAGACCTCGGGCGACCGCATGGCACCCGCCCGGTGCTCCGCCCCACCACTCCACCGCCTGAGTACGCATGACCGAGTTGCCCACCATCGGCCTCACCACCGTCGCCGCCGGTTTCCTGGGCGGACTGGGCCTGTTCCTGCTGGGCATGACGCTGATGACCGACGGCCTGAAGCTGGCGGGCGGAAAGGCCCTGGAGCACATTCTCGGCATCTGGACCCGCACCCGCACCCGCGCACTGGCATCGGGCATGGCGGTCACGGCCCTGGTGCAGTCCTCCAGCGCCGTGACGGTGGCAACCATCGGTTTCGCCAATGCCGGCCTGCTCACCCTGGGGCAGGCGGTCTGGGTCATCTTCGGCTCCAACGTGGGCACCACCATGACCGGATGGCTGGTGGCACTGGTCGGTCTCGACTTCCGGATCGAGGCCTTCGCCCTGCCCGCTATCGGGGTGGGCGCGGTCATGTACCTGTTCTTCCGGGGCACGCGCCTGAAACACCTGGGTCTCGCGCTGGCCGGATTCGGTCTCCTGTTCCTGGGGATCGACGTGCTCAAGAACGCGTTCGAGGGTTTCGCCCACACGATGGACATGGGCGCACTGGTGCGGCCCGGCGTTCAGGGCGTCGTGATCATGGTGGTGCTCGGCGCACTGCTCACGGTGCTGATGCAGAGTTCGTCGGCCTCCATGGCCATGGCGCTCACGGCCGCCATGAGCGGCGCCGTGCCCCTGGAGGCGGCGGCCGCCGCGGTGATCGGCGCGAACCTGGGCACCACGGTCAAGGCCCTGCTGATGGTCATCGGCGCGACTGCCAACGCCAGGCGGGTGGCCGTCGCCCACGTGATCTTCAATGGCCTGACCGCCCTGGTGGCCCTGTTGATCCTGCCCTGGTTCCTGGGCTTCATCGGATGGCTGTGGGGCAGCACCGGCGAGGCGCCCGCGCCGGCGATCCTGCTGGCCCTGTTTCACACCGGCTTCAACCTGCTGGGCGTGGCGCTCATGATCCCTGTGGCACCGGTCATGATCCGCTGGCTGCAGGGTCGTTTTGGTTCCGCCGAAGAGGACGCTGCCCGGCCCCGATACCTGGACGCCGGCAGTGCCGGCGTGCCCGACCTGGGCCTGCGTGCGCTGATCCTCGAGATCGACCGCATGGGCGACATGACGCACCGCATGGCCCGCGAAGCACTGGCCGAGCAGGCGCCCGCCGCCGAATCCCTGGCGGCACAGCAGCGGGTGGTGGAACGCCTCGTGGAGGCCATCGGCGATTTTGCCGCCCGGGTCTCCCGGGGGCATCTGCCGGAACAGATCTCCGAAGGGGTCACCGAGGCGTTAAGGGTGGCCCGCTACCACCGCGACGTGGCGACCCTCGCCCATGACATCGCCGCCCTGCGCATGCTGCGGGAACGCCACGCCCTGCCCGCCATCGCCGAGCAGCGCCGCCAGTGGCAGGCGCTGGCCATCCGTGCCCTGGATCTGGCCCGGCTGGAGCCGGACGACCCGCGCCGGGAAACCGTGGCGGAGGCGGTGGCCCGGGTGGAAAGCGAGTATGCCCGCCTCAAGCAGGCGCTGCTCCGGGAAGGCACCTCCGGCGCTCTCCCGATTCCCGAGATGGAACGCCAGTTGCGCATCATCAGCATGGCGCGGCGCTTGGTGACCCAGGCGGACAAGGCGCGGCGCTACCGTGACCACCTGGCGGGGTTTGGGGGCAAGACAGAGGGGCCCCGGGAGGCCGCATGACGCCGATCATAGGCGCCCGCCTACAGGTCCGATAGAAACAAAGTCTTAGACGAACCAGGTGTGGGCTCTATTGGGCCATCAGTCGTCCGCACATGGCTGAGCCACGCCGCAACCCCCTGACGGCGCTCGCCGTGCGTCACCCGGCAACGGCACTTGCCTCGGCCCTGTTCGGCTGCTTCGTCCTGTCCGCATGGCTGGGCGCCGAACTGCTCGGGCCCGCGATGCTGATCCGGACGCTGACCGATACCGAGTCCGCCCTGCGGGCACTCATCCTGCACTGGCGGATACCCCGCGTCCTGACGGCCTTCTGTGTAGGTGCCTGCCTCGGCGTCGCGGGCGTGGTCTTCCAGGGCGTGTTCCGCAACCCGCTGACCGAACCCGGCTCGAGGAACCCACCCAAGAGATGATCGAATCACCGGAGCTGGATCTCCGGTTCGGCGTCCGATTCCGGCGGATTCACTTGGGCGGGCACTGCGTGCTGGTGCCGGAACAGGCGGACGGGGACCAGGCGGCCGCCGGGTCCGTTCCTGGGCGCCCCGGGCCTGCGCCGGCCGTGGCCGGCCCGAGGGGTATCGGTTGACCGTCTGAAGAACGCCCTGCCGGCCGCTCCGCCGGCCGGTGGCGTCAACGTAAACCGCTGGCTGCAGCCTCGGGCGGCACCGGACACTCCGGTTCCGTCACTGCCATGGCTCATCTCAACCTGAACTCCAGCAGGATCTCGAAATCCCTGAACTCACCCGGCACGTCGGCCGGCAGGGGTTCGGCCTGCCTGACCCGCCGGACGGCGGTCAACGCTGCATCATCGAGGAGGGCATGTCCTGACGATTCCAGCACCCGAATGCGCTCCATGCGGCCATCCGCCCATACCCGGAAAGCCACCAGCACATCCCCCTCCAGGCGCTGACGCACCGCCAGTCTCGGGTACTGCCGTTCCCGCTCGATGGCGGCCCTCAGGCGCGCCTGATAATCGGTCAACCGCACCTCGTCCATCGCCTCGCCCGATTCCCCCTCCGGCACCGCAGGCTCGGGCATCCCCGGCTCGACCACCGTGTCGGGCGTCGCCGGTACACTCGGCGCTTCACGGGCGGGTTCGGGCCGGGTCTCGGGTTCGGGTTCGGGTTCGGGTTCGGGTTCGGGTTCGGGCTCAGGCTCGGGTTGGGGTTCCGGAACCGGAACCGGTTCAGGTTCAGGTTCAGGTTCAGGTTCAGGTTCAGGTTCAGGTTCAGGTTCAGGTTCAGGTTCAGGTTCAGGTTCAGGCTCGGGATCAGGCTCGGAGTCAGGCTCGGGATCAGCAACCGGCAACGGTTCAACTGCCGGCACCGCCGGCTCCCTGGGCACCAGCGTCACATCCAGGCTTCGGGTACCGGGAGGCAACGCGTCCCGCTGCAGGATGGGTGTGGCCCAGTTCCCCCACAGGAGCAACAGGTGCACCACGGCAGACAGCAACAGAGCGAGGTGAAAGGGACGCATGGGGGGCCGGAGTTCAGCGGTTCGCCCAGCCATGATAACAGGCCCCTCAGGACCTCAACGGCTGCACGCATGCCTCAGGGACCGGATGGACAGGACGCGCGGCATGGGCGCTGCACCGGATCGACGGCACGCACAGCATGTCGAACCGCTCCGGATGTCGAACCGCTCCGGAACCCGACCACCCCCCTCAGTCCCGTCCGTCGATCGCCTCCGCTCCCGCCAGGTCGTCCAGAATCGGGCAATCGGGCCGTCGGTCGCCGTGGCAGTCACGGGCCAGCCGGGTCAGGGTGCGGCGCATGGATTCCAGGGCCGCGATCTTCTGTTCCAGTTCGCGCACATGTGCCAGCGCAATTGCCTTGACCTCGGCGCTTGCCCGGCCCTGATCGCGCCACAGGGTCACCAGCTGCTCCACCTGTTCCAGGGAGAAACCCAGGTCCCTGGCGCGGCGGATGAACCGGAGCATGTGCACATCGGCATCGGCATAGCGTCGATAGCCGTTCGCGCCCCGGCGCGCCGGCGGCAGCAGGTTCACCTCCTCGTAGTAGCGGATCATCTTCGCTGACACCCCCGAGGCCCTGGCGGCTTCACCGATGTTCATGCATGCCTCCACATCAACGTAACAAGTCCATGGACGGGATCGACAGGGTCACGGTACAGGGGAAGCCCCGCCGCCCCGGGTGACCCGGCACCCGGCATTGCGCACCGCGTCCGTTGCGATCTGTTTCCCGGTCCTGCAAGTCCCAAGACATCCCGTTCAACCCGTCCGTTACGCACCTTGCGGCACGCGGAAGCGCTTCAGGCGCAAGGCGTTGGTGAGCACGCTGACGCTGGAGAACGCCATCGCGAACGCCGCAAACACCGGCGAGAGAAGGATGCCCACGAACGGATACAGCACGCCCGCCGCCACCGGCAGGAGTGTGATGTTGTAGAAGAACGCCCAGAAGAGGTTCTGCTTGATGTTGCGGATGGTGGCCCGGGACAGTGCGATGGCATTCGGCACATTGCCCAGATTGTCGGACATGAGCACCACGTCCGCGCTCTCCATGGCCACGTCGGTGCCGGAACCGATGGCGATTCCGACATCCGCCTGGGCCAGAGCCGGGGCGTCATTGATGCCGTCGCCCACGAAGGCCACCCGACGGCCGCCCTGCTGCAGCTGTTTCACCGCATCCACCTTGCCGTCGGGCAGCACCTCGGCGAACACCTGTTCGATACCCAGTTCCCCGGCGATGGCCTCGGCGGTGCGGCGGTTGTCGCCGGTGATCATGGCCACCTGCAGCCCCTGCGCCCTGAGCCGTGCCACGGCATCGCGGGCACCGTCCTTGACCGGATCCGCCACGCCGAGCACTGCCACGGCCCGGCCGTCCACGGCCAGGTAGAGGGGCGTACGCCCGGCATCGGCCAGGGCCTCCGCGTGTTGAGACAGCCCGTCCCGATCGATGCCTTCACGGTCGAGATAACGGTCCGCACCGATCAGCAGGACCCGGCCGTCCACCGTCCCGGAAGCGCCCATGCCGGCCTCGGCCTGGAAGTCGATCGCCGCCTCCAGCGCCAGCCCCCTCTCCTTCGCCGCGCGCACGACGGCCTCGGCAATGGGATGCTCCGAATACTGCTCCAGACTCCCCGCGAGATGCAGCGCCCGCGCCTCGTCCATACCATCGGCGACGTGGAGGTCGGTGAGCTCCGGGCGGCCCCGGGTCAGGGTGCCGGTCTTGTCCATGGCCACCACCCGGGTGTCACGAAGGGCCTGCAGGGCATCGCCCCCCCGGAACAGCACACCCATTTCCGCGCCCTTGCCGGTGCCCACCATGATGGAGGTGGGCGTGGCAAGCCCCATGGCGCACGGGCAGGCGATGATGAGCACCGCCACCGCATTGACCAGGGCCAGGGTCAGCGCCGGCGCCGGCCCGAACACGAGCCACACCACGAAGGACAGCAGGGCGATGCCGATGACCACCGGCACGAAATAGCGCGTCACCTGGTCCACCAGTGCCTGGATGGGGAGCTTGGCACCCTGGGCGGTCTCGACCATGCGGATGATCTGTGCCAGCACCGTGTCGGCGCCCACCCGGGTGGCACGCAGGGTCAGACTGCCCTGGCCGTTGACCGTGCCGCCCACCACGCCCGCCCCGGCGGTCTTGTGTACAGGCACCGGCTCGCCGGTGATCATGGATTCGTCCACGTAGGACGCGCCGTCGCTCACCTCGCCGTCCACGGGCAGACGTTCCCCGGGGCGCACCAGCACCTCGTCGCCCACCACCACCTGATCCACGTCCACCTCGAGGGTCCTCCCGTCTCGCAGCACCCGCGCGGTGCGCGGCCGAAGGCCCATGAGCTTGCGGATGGCCTCGGAGGTGGCGCCCTTGGCGCGGGCCTCCAGGAAACGGCCCAGGAGAATAAGGGTGATGATCACCGTGGAGGCCTCGAAATAGACGTGCACGGTGTCGGCCGGCAGTATGCCCGGCAGGAAGGTGGCCACCACCGAGTAACCGTAGGCGGCAGAGGTGCCCAGCATGACCAGGGAGTTCATGTCCGGGCCGCCGCGCATGAGCGCCGGCCAGCCCTTGCGGTAGAAGCGAAGACCCGGGCCGAACTGCACGAAGCTCGCCAGCACGAAGAACAGCACATACAGGTTCTGTGTGCCCAGGGTGCTGTGCACCGCGTGGTGGAACGGGGGGATCAGGTGTCCGCCCATGTCCAGCACGAAGATGGGCAGGGTGAGCGCAGCCGCCCACATGAGACTGCGCTTGAGGCTGCGCATCTCCGCGGCCCGGGCCTCCCTTTCCCGGTCCGCACGCTCCACGCCGGACACGCGGACGGAGGCCCCGTAGCCCGCGGTCTCCACCGCGTTCACCAGGCCTTTCGCATCCACCACACCGGACACGTATCGCACCTGGGCACTTTCGGTGGCCAGGTTCACGGACGCCGAAAGCACGCCGGGCACGCCGGCGAGCGCCTGTTCCACACGGCTGACACAGGACGCGCAGCTCATGCCCTCCACGCTCAGGGTGGTTTCGTCGACGGCCGTGTCGAAGCCGGCCGCCTGCACCGCCTTCACGATGGCCCCGGGTGCGGCCTGCCCGAGCCCCACCCGGGCGCGGCCGGTGGCCAGGTTCACGCTCACATCGGTGATCCCCGGCACCCGGCGAATGGCGTCCTCCACCCGGGAGACGCAGGAGGCACAACTCATGCCTTCCACGCCCAGTTCCAGATGATCGTCCTTGTCCCTGACCGAAGCAGATGTACTCATGGAACTGCGTCCTCACCGGCGCGGGATGCGCCTTGCATGAGCAGGATAAACCTTCCAGTCATGGGAAGGTCAAGCGGCCGGGTGAAACATGACGGAAACTGCGGCTTCGCGGGACGAATGCGCGCAAGGGCACAGGGACCCTTTGCGGGCACCTCAGCCGGGGCGTTCGTCCTGGCGCCGCTCGTCGATCTCGCGCCAGGCCTCGTAGACCTCGTGGGGCCAGAAGGACTGGAACCAGGCGATGGTGGCGTCGACCTCCTCATCGGAAAGCACATGCCCCCAGGGCGGCATGTTACCCAGCTCCGGGTTCGAGCCGTCACGGATGATTTCGCGCAGTTCAAACAGGGGGTGGTGCCAGGCATGCGCCGTGCCGTTCAGGGGCGGTGGCGGAAATTTCCCATCCGGTCCGCGCTGCCGCCAGTTCTCGTCCGCCTGAGCCCGGTCGCCATGGCACGCGGCGCAGTACCCGGCAAACACCCTCGCCCCCGCCTGCACCTGTTGTTCGGTGTACCAGCGACCCGTATCCGGTTGGCGCACCTGCGCCTCACCCGCGGGCGCCCCCCGGTCACAGCCGGCTAGCCATGCGGCCGCAATCAGGCCGATTGCCGCTGCGCGAACACATGCGAATCGCTTCATGGGCATGACTCTATCATTGCATCGGCGGGCCGTGAAACTCGGTCGAAAACCCCATCGTTTCGATGCAAATGAAAGGGCCCCGTGCTTGCGCACGGGGCCCCGGGTACTGCTCGATGGGCCGGACAGGCCCGCGCCTTACATCATGGGCATGCCATGGTGGTCGGCACCACCCGCGGCGCCTTCGTCCTTCTTCGGCACCTCGGCCACCATCGCCTCGGTGGTGATGATCAGGCCGGCCACGGAGGAGGCGTTCTGCAACGCGGTACGGGCCACCTTGGTGGGATCCAGGATACCCA
>SKOF01000374.1 GCA_007120155.1 Thioalkalivibrio sp.
ACCGTCGCAGCTCGCTTCTCGTGCCCTGACCCGAAGACATTGAAAGAAGGAGGTCTCAATCGAACGCTACAGCCAAACGTTGACAGGTCAATCCATATCAGGAGCCCGGTCCTCCGGGCGAACGGGGTTCGGCCTGGGCAGGATCGCCTGGAGGACCGGGCTCCTACACGGGGTGTAGGTTCTCGCGCGGATGTCCGTGGATCCTCTGTGATGATCGAATCCACTGGGAACGTCGAGGAGCCAGTTATCGCCTGTTCGGGCGGTTGGAAGAATTGGGGTCAGACGCGAATTGCGTCGTAAACGAGAGGTACCCGTCGGCGAACCGAGCCCGATATCGAGGGATACAGGCTCGATGTTTCTCCGCGCCATCCGCCAGCCATAAGAAAACCCGCCGCGGCGGGTTTTCTGCGTTCATCAGAAGTTGAAACCTACACCCGCGGTCAGCGCCCAGGCGCCATCCCTGAACGCGTCATCGGCATCACTGGAGGTGTTGAAGAACCACTGATAGTCAGCGCGCCCCAGCAGATAGGTCTTTGGCAGCACGTAATACTTCGCACCTGCCTCAAGGCCTGCGAATCCGCTGTCCTTGACGCCGTCACCATAGATGAGACCCAGACTGCCGCCGACGAATGGCCTCATTTGCGCTGTGCCAAACTGATAATTGGCATATCCTCGGGTCGAGCCATTCCAGAAATCGTCTTTGAAGCCCTCTCCCTTGATGGTGGCATAATTGAGACTTTGCCTGATGCCAACGATGATGTTTTCGCGATGATACCAGCCGTAGTCTCCAACCAGGCCAAAGGTGCCGTTGTCGAACTTCCTGTCGTTGGTGCCGGAGCCGGCGATGGAGAATTCACGATCACCGGCAACCGGTCCGTAGTTTGATTTGGACAAGTCCTGTGCGAATGCCGACATAGGCAAGGCGCCGACAAGGCATAGCGTGATTACTGCCATTCTGTTCATGATAAACCTCTTGCACTGGAGCCCGATTGACAGGATTGTCAACGGGAGTCTCGTGCGAGCCGGGATCGTTTCCCGAGCGCGGACCTCGTGTGGATGTGGACGAGGTGTCGTCTGAGACGATGTACAGGATGGGCCTTCCCGGCTGGTGGGATCTGTTCGGTGGCGTACCCACATTCGGACGAACAGGAACTCATCAGTCTTGTTCCGAAATCCATCCGAATCCGGACCTGTCCGGGCCGTTGGTGCGAAAGCGAACGTCCCGTTCTTGTGGTTGCCCGGGTCAGGGGGTGAGTGAAGGTGCGCCCAGGAACGGCCGGTGGCATCATTACCTGTACGGATTGAATATCGTTGGGGACTCGGCCATGTCCCGTGTCGTGCGTGTTCTTCTGCTTGCCGCCGCCGGCCTTGCCGGATTGCTCGGGCTTGTGGTGCTGCTTGGCCCGTTGTTCGTGGGTTCGGAGTTTTCCCATCGCATCGAGCGCGCCGCATCCGAGGCCATGGGTATGGAATTCAGGGTCGACGGGCCGGTTCGCATCCGCGTGTTTCCGGCCCCGGGGGTGTCGCTTGCGGACGTTCACGTGAGGAACGACGAGAGCGACTGGTTCAGTGCGTCGAGCCTGACCGCTCGGGTGCGGGTGCCGACGCTGCTGCGAGGCCGGATCGAGTTCAGCGGCATTGACCTCATGGAGCCGCGGCTGCAACTGATTCGGGGTTCCGATGGTGCCCTCAACTTTATCCCGGACCGTCGGCCGGACGACACCGGGGATCGCCGGCCCATCGAGCTTCGGCGGATCCATGCCCGGGACGTCAGCGTGACCTTCAGCGACCTGGAATCCGGAGCCCGGCTTGCCGCTGAAGGTTGCGAACTGGCGGGACAGGACCTTGTGTGGACGCCTGCACCGGTGTCGGGTCCGGATTTTCACGGCAACGCAAGCTGCCGGCAGGTCGCCTACGACGCCCTGGAGGCGACCGACCTCGAGGCGCGGGTCTCCGTTCGCGGGCGGCAGTTGGAGGTTCAACTCGTGACCGGGCGGCTGTTCGAGGGTCGGTTGGAGGGGCGTCTGCGAAGTGATCTTTCCGGGTCTGTCCCGACCCACGCCCTTGAGCTGGAGCTCCTCGACTTCCGCGTTGCGCGGTTCATCGAGACCTTCCGGCATGACAGGGGCGTCGAAGGGACGGCCAGCTTCACCACGCAGTTGGCATCCTCCGGACGGACGCTGTCCGCGGTGACGGAGGCTCTGAACGGCCGGGCGGAGCTTTCGGGCACGGACCTCGTGTTGCACGGACTGGACCTGGATGAGCAGCTGGACCGTTACGAGTCCACCCAGCAATTCAACCTGGTGGACACCGCCGCGCTTTTCGTGGCCGGTCCTGCCGGTCTGGCGGTGACCCGGGGCTACGGTTTTGTCAGTCTCTTCGACGGCCCGGGCGGTCAGACCCCTATTCGGGAACTGGTTTCCGAATGGCGTATCGATGGCGGCAGTGCACGTGCCCGGGATGTCGCCCTCTCCACCGCGAACAACCGGCTCGCGCTGACCGGCGGGCTGAACTTCGTGACCGCGGAGTTCGATGACCTGCGGGTGGCCGTGATCGACAGCGACGGCTGCGCTGTCGTGGAGCAGCGGATCCTGGGCAGCTTCGAGGATCCGAGGATCGAGAGGCCCAACTTTCTGGTCACCCTCGCGGCCCCGCTGACGGACCTGGTGAAGCGTGGCATTGCGCTGTTCACGGAGTCCGAATGCGAACCGGTCTATACCGGCCGTGTCGCGCCGCCCTGATCCGCAGGGAGGATGGGTGGATCCGGGCACCTCGATGATGCCGCGCTCGGTTCTGTTCGGAATCAGACAGACGCAAAGGGGTGGCCACGGCACCCTGTGCCCAGGCGTGGAATTGATGCTCGCCGTCGGACTCAGGGACAAGCAGGAGTCATGAAATGCTGATATTGCGAAGATTTTTCGGGATTCCCGTTGTGATCGGCGTGCTTCTCTTGGCACTCACGGGGTGCGAAAAGGGCCCCGCACAGAAGGCCGGTGAGGATATCGACGACGCCGTGGACGAGGCGGGCGAGGCGATGGAGAAGGCCGGGGACGATATCCGCGAGGCGGTGGGCGCCGATCGGAACTGACCGAATGCGGACCCCACCGGAACAGATGCGAGCCTCCTTGAACGGTGGCCTGCGCTATGATGATCGTCGCCGCAGAGTATGCGGCCGGAGGACGAATGACCAGTTGGAACATCGACCCGAGCGATCAAACCCAGTTGCGTCTCACAGCCGACGCCAGCCTCAGCAAGGGTACTGCGCCGCCCAGCAAGGGCTGGACGATCAGCGGGGACGTTCTGGCCCTGCTCTACCGGCTGGCCAGCGATCCCGACACTGCCGGTGATGCACTCAAGCTGTTGCATGAATTGCAGGCCCACCAGGTGGAACTGGATCTCCAGCACGCGCAGCTCGAGGCCAATGAACGCGCGTTTGCCGAGGATCTGGCGCACTACAAGGCCCTTTATGATTTTGCCCCCGTCGGATACTTCGTCGTCGGCCTCGAGGGCCTGATCATCGATGGCAACCTGGCCGGCGCCAGCCTGCTTGGGGGGGGTCCGCCCGAGTTCCGCAATCAATCCGTGGACAGCTTCCTGGCGCCCGAAAGCCGGCCCGCGTTTGTCGAGCTGCTGAAGACGCTGCGCGAAGGCAGGGCGAACGCGTCATGTGAGGTTCAGCTGCGCCATGGAGCAAACAGTTCACGCCGGTTCCGGATTGCCGCCAATCGCTCACCAAGCGGCGAAGTCCTTCTCATGGCGGTTTCGGAGTGCGATCGATCGCGGGAGACCTGACGATCCGTCCGGGTTTCAGGGCGTGGCCGGTCATTGCCGACCGGGAGATCTCCTCGTATGCTCTCCTTAGACTGCCGCCGGCCCCTTTGACTCACCGCTCCGCGCTAACGGCGCGGCACCGATCCCGGCGGCGCCAGCAGGGGGCGTGAACCATTGGCAGCCACGGATCCCGGCAACCCGACAGCCAACGCACGCATCGTCGGGATCGGCGCCTCGGCCGGAGGCCTGGCGGCGCTGGAGGAGTTCCTGAAACAGACGCCGCCAGACAGCGGCATGGCCTACGTGGTCGTGCAGCATCTGGACCCCACGCAGAAGGCCATGTTGCCGGAGCTCCTGCAGCGCGTCACCGCCATGCCGGTTCACGAGGCGCGGCAGGGCATGCGTATCGAGCCGAACCACGTGTATGTAATCCCCCCCAACGCGGAACTCAGCGTGGTCAAGGGCGCATTGAGACTGACACGGCCCGTTGAGCCGCGGGGCATGCGCTTGCCGGTCAATGTCCTGTTCTCGTCCCTGGCCAGTGCGCAGGGTGAACGCGCCATCGCCGTAGTCCTTTCGGGCATGGGGTCCGACGGGGCGCTGGGCCTGCAGGCGATCAAGGCGGTGGGCGGGCTGACGGTGGCGCAGGAGCCGGCCTCGGCGCAGTTCGACTCCATGCCCAGGAGTGCCATCGCCGCGGGCTGTGCCGACATCGTCGCACCGCCGGAGGAATTGCCGGCCCACATCCTGTCCTACGTGACCCAGGTCCCGGACCCCGACATTGCCGTCGAGGAGGACGCGTACCCGGTACGCGAGACAGAGCCCCTGGAAGAGATCGTCAGGCTGCTGCGGAAACACACCCGGCATGACTTCTCGCTCTACAAGCACAGCACCCTGCATCGCCGGATCGAACGGCGCATGAGCATCCACCATATCGAGACACCGCAGCAGTATGTGGACTACCTCAAACGAAACCCCCAGGAACTCGATCTCCTCTTCAACGAGTTGCTGATCGGGGTAACGAGCTTCTTCCGTGACCCGGCGGTCTGGGAGCATCTGGCGGATGTGGCCCTGCCGGAACTGCTGGCGCGTCACACGGAGGAGTACAGTTTGCGTGCCTGGGTCGTCGGTTGTTCCACCGGCGAGGAGGCCTACTCCCTGGCCATGGTCTTCAACGAGGCAGCGCGGCGGTTGCCGCAGCGATCCAGGTTGCGCCTGCAGATCTTCGCGTCCGACCTGAGCCCGGACGCCATCGCCAGGGCGCGTCGTGGCCGTTACCCCTTGTCAATCAGCGAC
>SKOF01000194.1 GCA_007120155.1 Thioalkalivibrio sp.
CAATGTCCTAGTCGTTCTCTCGTCATGATGGGCTGCCACAGCTTCGGGTACACCCTCGTCACGAATCAGACATTACGCAAGCAATGCGCGCCACCGAACAGAGCCGCCGGGCGTTCGCGTGGATGATGCGTTTCATGACCAGCAGCCCCACAGAAGGCACTCCCCATGCCGGCCGGAACGACCCGTTCCAACGCCCGGTATCGGGGGTCGAACTTCCCGGGACCAATGGCCGTGCCCTGTTCGTCAGTGACTGTCGGCATTCCGCCGCCGTTGCAGACAGCGGCGCCGGGGCGGAAGGATGAAGTCGGCGAATGAACCGAACACCGGAGTTGAAGCAATCATGAAACATCTATTCACACAGAAACATTCGCACCTGGTACTGTCGTGCGCCCTGGCACTGGGCCTTATGTCCGGCGCTGCCCTGTCACAGACCGAGATGCCGGGGTATGTCGTCAATTCCGACACCCAGGTATGGAGGAACGCCGCAGGAGATTGCTGGCGCACGCAGTCCGGGCCTGACGCAGCATCGCGTGTCCAATGCGAACCGGAAACAGCCGCGGCCCCCCCGCCGAGAGCTGCCGTGGCTGCACCACCGGCCAGACCCGTGGAGGTCGCCCAGGCGGCACCGGCCCCGGTCGCCATGAGTCTGAGCGCCGCCACGCTCTTCGCCTTTGACAGCGCGGTACTGCGCCCCGAAGGCCGTACGGAACTGGACCGGCTTTCCCGGGACATCGGCAACATGAACGCCGAAAGGATCATGATCACGGGCCATACGGACCGTCTTGGATCCGCTGCCTACAACCAGCGCCTGTCCGAACAGCGTGCAGAAGCGGTCAGGGCGTACCTGGTCAGCCGGGGTCTGAATGCCAACCGAATCCAGGCCGCGGGCAGGGGCCATACGCAGCCGGTGACCAGAGCGGCCGACTGCACGGGCCCAAGGAGTGACCGCCTGATCAGCTGCCTGCAGCCGGACCGCAGGGTGGACGTGCAGGTCAGCGGTACCGGGACCCCCCGCTAAGCGACCGGCCGGGTAACCCCACCATGAAAGGCGCCCCGCTTCGGCGGGGCGCCTTTTCTTGTTCTACCCCCGAAGAGAGTCGGGGGCTGCGTGCCGACACTGGCGCCTCGCCGTTTCGAGTGGAATGCCTTCGTTGGCAACAGCCGGAAGATGCGCCCCCCGTTGCAGGCGGGTACACACGTAGGAGCCCGGTCCTCCGGGCGACAGGTCGAACCTCTGGCAATCGCCCACGGAGTGGGCTCCTACAGGGGGCGGTTCGCACCGACCTTCACGCCCCTGAGCGGGGACGCCCATGAATCCCTGGACATAGTCATATCCACTTAGAACATCGAAGAGCCCCGAGCTGTCCGCCACATCCCTGACCGGCGTCAGATGCGTCCCAGGAGCAGCAGTATGACCACAATGAGCAATATGACGCCCAGCATGCCGCTCGGGCCATATCCCCAGGACCGGCTGTGAGGCCAGCTCGGGATCGCGCCGATCAGCAACAGTACAAGCAGGATCAGTAGAATGGTTCCCAATGTCATCTCGAATCTCCTGGCGGAACAGCGGTGGCAACCTGCCTCGATGGAGTGTCCGAATCCCGGGCAGGCCCTGTCTGCGTGGGTGTCGTTACCGCTCAGCCACCCCATTCTCGCCGGCATGCCTTGATGGGGCCGGAGGACCGGAAGTCTCTGTGACGAACGCCCGTTGACGCGCCAAATGTGACTCCGGAGATGCCCCCGTTCTGTACGAAACCGCACAAAGGGGTGGCCGGAGGATTCTCGCGGTTTCACGGTGACGGGGTGCCCCCAAGCGAACGGGTCAACCCGTGATCAGCGATTCACCCGTGATCATTCCCCGCTTTGTACGGTATCGAACTGACGCGTCGTGCCCATCGCGTCGAGTATCGGATCATGCCGACCGCCCGCCTGCGACCCGCCCGTCGGTCGAACCGGGCCCGGCAATCATCGGCACACCGATCGTACTTACACTTTGGAGAATCGGATCATGAACAAGGCCAGTCGAATCCTTTCCGTGCTGTTCCTCGCCCTGCCACTGGGTTTGGTCGCGGGTTGCGCATCAACGGATACGCGTGAACGTCAACCCGTCGGTGAGTACATTGACGACAGCGTCATCACCGCAAAGGTGAAGGCCGCGATCGCCGGTGATCCTGATGTGAGCGTCCTGGAGGTCAGCGTCGAGACCTACGACGGGCTGGTACAGCTCAGCGGCTTCGTGAGCAGCCAGGCCCAGGCCAACAGGGCGATAGAGATCGCACGCGGTGTCTCGGGCGTCAAGGGCGTCAGGAATGACATGCGGATCAGGTAAGCGGCAGACTGTCGCGAACCCTGATCGAAGCATGCTTGCGCAATCCTCCGGCGGATCGGCAAGGTCCGGTGACCGCATGGCGGCCCCGGCACTCGCCGGGCAGCACGGCCGGCCTACAGGGCCGGCCGTGCTGCGTGCGTACCCGGGGATGTGGTCGATGCCATGAGTGACCTCCCGGTCCGCATACTCCTCCTGGATCAGGACGCCGCCGCTGCGCGCCTGATACAGGAGGCGTTTGCGGATGCGCGAGACAACGTGTTCCGCGTCCGCCGGGTCGGCCGGCTGGAAGATGCGCTCGAGCTCCTGGACGGGGAGGCGTACGGCGCGATCCTGATCGGGAAAACCCTTGTCGATGCGGATGCCGCGGATGCGCTGGACCGTCTTGCCGCGGCCGCGCCGGATGCCCTGATCCTGGCCCCGGGCATGGCTGGCGTGCCCCTTGCGGTGCCGTACGACGTTGAGGATCGCTTTGTCACGGATCAGCCGGACGTCCGGTGCCTGCCGCAGATCCTGCCTTATCTCATGAGGCAGGCTGCTACTGCAGTGGCGCTGCGCAAGAGCGAGGCCCGTTTTCGTGCCATGAGTGACGCATCCCCGCTGGGTATTTTCGTCGCCGACGCCGACGGGGGCTGCGTCTACGCCAATGCGGGCTATGAGTCGATCTCCGGCCTGGAGTTTGAGCAGATACGCGGTACAAGCTGGACCGCCTCTATTCACCCTGACGATCGGCACCGGGTCCTTTCCGCCTGGCATGCCGCGGGGAAGAACGACGAGTCCTTCCGGCTGGAATGCCGCTTTCAGCGATGGAGCGACAGCGGCGTTGTATGGGTGCGCTTGAACAGCGCGGCCATCAGTGAGGGGCCCGCCCCGAGCGGCCACGTACTGACCGTCGAGGACATCACCGACCGCAAGTCGATGGAAATCGGGTTGCACGAGACACGGGAGGACCTGTTCGAGCAAAGGGAGCGCGCTCGGGTCACCCTCGACTCCATTGGCGATGCCGTCCTCACGACCGACCTGCACGGCCGGATCACCTATCTGAACCGGACGGCCGAGGCGATGACCGGCTGGTCTCGCGAGGAGGCCGAGGGCAGGCCGCTGGCAGAGGTGTTCAGGATCATCGACGGCAATACGGGCGAGACAGCCGCCGACCCGGCGCGACTTGCCATCGAGGAGGATCGGACCATGGGACTGTCCGCGGACTGCGTACTGATCAGGCGTGACGGGGAGGAAGTACCGATCGAGGACTCGGTGGCGCCCATCCACGATCGCGCGGGCCGGGTGTCGGGCGCAGTCATCGTGTTCCACGATGTGACCCAGTCGCGTGCCATGATACTCAGGATGGCCCATCTCGCCCGGCACGACGCGCTCACCGGCCTGCCGAACCGGGTGTTCCTGTCCGAGCGGCTGTCGCAGGCGATCGGCCTGGCCCGCCGCCACCGCAAGCAGGTCGGGCTGCTGTACCTGGATCTGGATCACTTCAAGCCCGTCAACGATTCGCAGGGCCATGCAATCGGCGATGAGCTGCTCAAATCTGTCGCAACCCGTCTGCTGGGGTGTGTGCGTGGCACGGATACCGTGTGCCGCCAGGGCGGTGACGAGTTCGTCATCCTGTTGACCGAGATTGAGCACCGGAAGGATGCGGCCCAGGTCGCGGAGAAATGTCTGGCCGTACTCTCTGCCCCTTACAAGACTCGCGGGCGGGAAGTCAGTATTACTCCGAGCATCGGCATCAGCGTCTATCCGGATGACGGTGGCGACGCGGAAACCGTACTGCAGAAGGCCGATGCGGCGATGCTTGAGGTGAAGGCAGGCGGCCGCAACAGTTACGCGTTCTACAAGGCCCGGATTGCCGGCGAGCCGGCACGCCGGCAACCCGCGGCGCGGGGATAGCCCGCTGATCGTGGCCCGCCCGTTGAGGGCGCCGATGCGCAGGCCCTCGCCCCTGGTCAGGATGGGCGCATGCGATCGTCTCCTGATGTACGGTACCGAACGGACGCGCCTGCGGCACGAGATGTAAGTTACATATTCCCTGGAGCAGAAAGCGAGTTCACCCAGTTTCCTTTGAGACCCCCCCCTGGATCTGTAGAGGAAACATTGCTCCAACCTCCCGGGGTGAACTCGTGCTTGCCCGGTTCAGCATCCCTGCTGAACCGGGTTTTTTCTTTGGATTCCCGGGAACGTGCGAATGCGGCGTCGCCATCCTTGGCTCTCCGGAAGCATATGCGCGCTAGCGAACAGAGGCGGATACTGCTTCGACTCAGAATAAAGCGGCATCAAACCCGCCTTCAGGGCAAGCGTGCAGACATCCTTTCGACCACGCATGCTACATGCCTTCAATGGAATCCTTGCCTTGTGGCGGTAAGTGTGTCCGGTCGGGAGCCCGCACATGAATACACAACCCGCCAATGGCGAAATGACAGCCGATCCGCGGGCATTGAGACATGCCCTGAAAGCCTACCGCACACCAGGCCTTGTGCGCAGCGTTCTGGAGATCATGGTCACAGCCATACCGTTCGCCTTGATCTGGATGCTGATGTTCGCCGTCGTAAGTGCCGGCCACTGGACCGGTCTGTTGCTCGCCGTGCCCGCGGCAGGGTTCCTGGTGCGCCTGTTCATGATCCAGCACGACTGCAGCCACGGGTCATTCTTCAGATCCCGTCGCGCCAAC
>SKOF01000115.1 GCA_007120155.1 Thioalkalivibrio sp.
CGATAAACTTGTTCATGACCTGCCCCCTCGATAATGGCTCTGTGTTGAAGGTGGTTTTACCCAACCCCGAAAACATAACCCACGCTCTCGAGGTCGGGCAGGTCAATCCATGATGTCTACGGTGGGTCAGGATCCGCCACCGCTCAGGATCAGCCCCCCCAATGGGGGCAGGGTGAGCACGATGGAATGGGGGTGTCCCATCCAGGGGATATCCTCGCTGTGGGCAGCGGGGTTGCCCACGTTGCTGCCCCCATAGTGTTCGGAGTCGGAATTGAGGAGCACCTGGTAGGTGCCCGGCCGGGGTACGCCGATCCGATAGCCCTCGCGGGGAACAGGGGTGAAATTCAGGGCCACGATGACCAGATCGTCGTCCGCCCTGCGCAGGAAACTCAGCACCGATTGTGCCGCGTCGTGACAGTCGATCCACTCGAATCCCGGCCAGTCGAAATCGAGCCGGTGCAGGGCGGGGACCTCGCGGTAGAGGCGGTTGAGGTCCGAGACCAGGGCTCCGATGCCCTGGTGCAGCGGGAAGTCCAGCAGATACCAGTCCAGCTGGCTCGCCGCATCCCATTCATCCCCCTGGCCGAACTCGGAACCCATGAACAGCAGCTTCTTGCCCGGGTACGCCCACATGTAGGTATAGAGGAGGCGCAGATTGGCGAAGCGTTGCCATTCGTCGCCCGGCATCCGGTAGAGCAGGGAGCGCTTGCCGTGCACCACCTCGTCATGGGAGAAGGGCAGGACGAAGTTTTCCGTGAAGGCGTACAGCAGGCCGAAGGTGAGCTGGTCGTGATGGAAGTGCCGATGTATCGGATCCTTCCCGAAGTACTCCAGGGTGTCGTGCATCCAGCCCATGTTCCACTTCATGGAGAATCCCAGGCCGCCCAGCCAGGTGGGCCGTGTCACCTGGGGCCACGAGGTGGATTCCTCCGCGACGATCAGTGCGCCGGGATGCTGTCCCTGCACCACGTTGTTCAGTTCCCGGATGAAATCGATGGCCTCCAGATTCTCGTTGCCCCCGTAGCGGTTGGGCTCCCACTCCCCTGCTTCGCGGGAATAGTCCAGGTAGAGCATGGAGGCCACCGCATCCACCCGCAGGCCGTCGATGTGGAATTCCTCCACCCAGTACAGGGCACTGGAGACAAGAAAGTTCCGGACCTCGTTCCTGCCGTAGTTGAAGATCAGGGTTCCCCACTCACGGTGCTCCCCCTTGCGGGGGTCCTCATGCTCGTAGAGGGCCGAGCCGTCGAAACGGGCCAGGGCATGGCGGTCCTTGGGGAAATGGCCGGGCGCCCAGTCGAGCAGCACGCCGATGCCGTTTTCGTGACAGTGGTCGACGAAATAGCGGAATTCGTCGGGCGTCCCGAACCGGCTCGTGGGGGCGTAGTACCCGGTGGTCTGGTAGCCCCAGGAGGCGTCGAAGGGATGCTCGGTGATGGGCAGCAGTTCGATGTGGGTGAACCCCATCGCCTTCACGTAGTCCACAAGTGCATGCGCCAGTTCCCGATAGCCGAGAAACTCCCCTTCGGGCCCCCGCTTCCAGGACCCCAGATGCACCTCGTAGATGGACATGGCGTGATGCAGCCACTGGTCCCCGTGGCGCGCGGCGAGCCAGTCGCTGTCACCCCAGTCGTACCGGTCCGGAGCGGGCACCACGCCGGCGGTTCTCGGACGCAGCTCGAACTGTTGCCCATAAGGGTCGGTCTTGATCAGGATCTCGCCCGTATCCCGGTTGCGGATCTCGTACTTGTAGAGGCAACCGGGCTCCAGGCCGGGGATGAACAGTTCCCAGATGCCGCTTCCGCCCCGCACCCGCATGGGGTGCACTCGCCCGTCCCAGCGGTTGAAATCACCTACCACGCTGACCCGCTCCGCACCCGGCGCCCAGACGGCGAAACGCACGCCCTCCACATCGTCCACGGTGTGACTGTGGGCGCCCATGATGCGATAGGCATGCCAATGGCGGCCTTCATTGAACAGGTGAACGTCGAAATCGGGCGTCTGTGGGGCGAAGGCGTAGGGGTCATAGGCCACCTGCTCGTGCCCGTGGCCGTCACTCCAGCGGATACGGTAGGGCCGGTCGGGCAGTGAGTCGCCTTGCCACTGAAACAGGTCCGTGTCGTCCAGCCGCCGCATGGGTGCGTCGGACGCCTCCACCACCCAGGCCTCGACGGCCCGCGGCAACAGGGCCCGAACCACGGTCTGTCCATCAAGCGGATGGCGTCCGAGCACGGCGAAGGGATCGTGATGACGGGCATCAAGAACTCTTTGAACTTCCGGTGGGATGATGATCTTGGTGGTGACCGACATTTTTGCTCCGAGGATCCTGCCGCCAGATGACAAATGTAATAGAATTGCAATCGAGGATGCGCATCATGCGCAATGACGCCCCGGTCATCCGTGGCCGTTCCTCCCGGCAGCTTAACATGCCAGTGATGACCCGAAGCCGCCCCACTGAAAGGAGCACTCAAGGGCTATGAAAGCACAATCCCAGCGCTTCGTCAGTCGCATCACGCGGGACACGCTGGCGCTCATCCTCGCGGGCGGCCGGGGATCACGCCTCAAGCAGCTGACCATGTGGCGCGCCAAGCCGGCGGTGCCTTTCGGCGGCAAGTTCCGGATCATCGATTTCCCCCTTTCCAACTGCATCAATTCCGGTATCCGGCAGGTGGGGGTGCTGACCCAGTACAAGGCCCACTCGCTGATTCAGCACATACAGAAGGGCTGGGGCTTTTTGCGCGGCGAGTTCGGGGAGTTCATCGAACTGCTGCCGGCGCAGCAGCGCATCGAGACCTCCTGGTATCTGGGCACGGCGGACGCCGTCTACCAGAACCTGGACATCATCCGCCAGCACGCGCCCGGCTATGTGCTGATCCTTGCGGGCGATCACATCTACAAGATGGACTACGGCGACATGATCGCCTATCACGTGGAAACGGGCGCCGACATGACCGTGGGGTGCCTGGAAGTGGATCTGGATACGGCAAGGGCCTTCGGCGTCATGGCCGTCAACGAGAACGGGCGCGTGCGCGAATTTGCGGAGAAACCCGAACAGCCCGCAGCCATGCCCGGTCGGCCGGATCGTGCCTTGGCCTCCATGGGCATCTACGTGTTCAACACGCAGTTCCTGTTCGAGCAGTTGATCAAGGATGCCGACACACCGGGTTCGAGCCGGGATTTCGGCAAGGACATCATCCCCAGCGTGATCGGGCGCTATCGCGCGATGGCGTATCCATTTCGCGACACCCAGACCGGCAGCCAGGCGTACTGGCGGGATGTGGGTACCATCGATGCCTACTGGGAATCCAACCTGGAACTGATCGGCGTGACGCCCGAGCTCAATCTCTACGACATGGACTGGCCCATCTGGACCTATCAGGAACAGCTGCCGCCGGCGAAATTCGTGTTCGACGACGAGGACCGGCGCGGCACGGCGGTGGACTCCATGGTCTCGGGGGGTTGTATCATCTCCGGCGCGACGGTCCGCCACTCCCTGCTGTTCTCCAATGTGCTGGTCAACTCCTACGCCCAGGTGCAGGACAGCGTGGTCCTGCCCAACGTGGAGGTGGGCCGCTACTGCCGTATCACCAGGGCGGTTATCGACAAGGGCTGCCGGATCCCGGAAGGCACGGTGATCGGTGAGGACCCCGCCGAAGATGCACGGCGCTTCTACGTGTCTCCGGGCGGAGTGGTGGTGGTCACGCCCGAGATGCTGGGTACCGGCGAACGCTATGTGCGCTGAGCACGCGCGAAGGGCGGCCGGTCGGCCGCTCAGGGTCGTGCTTTGCTGGCATATGCATCAGCCCCAGTACCGGGACGTGGAGAACCGCCGCTACGCGCTGCCCTGGACCTACCTTCACGCCATCAAGGATTACGTGGACATGGCGGCCCACCTGGAGGCGGCCCCGGACGCGCGGGCAGTGGTCAACTTCGCCCCGGTGCTGCTGGAGCAGATCGAAGATTACGCCGCGCAGATGCGGGACCATCTGGCGCGGGGCGAGGAGATCCGGGATCCCCTGCTGTCTGCGCTGGCCGGTGAGCATATGCCTGACGATCCGGCCGGGCGCAGGGCCCTGGTGGAAACTTGCCTCCATGCCAATCACAAGCATCTGATCGAGCCGTTTCCGCACTTTCACGTTCTGGTGCAAATGGCCCAATGGCTGTGCGATCAGCCGGCGGGGTTCCTGTATCAGTCCGAGGGTTTCTTCGCCGATCTGGTGACGTGGTATCACCTGGCGTGGCTCGGCGAGACGGTGCGGCGCGAGGATGCCCGGGTCCAGTCGCTCATGGACAAGGGCCAGCACTTCAGTCTCCAGGACCGCCGCTGTCTGCTGGAGGTCATCGGGGAGATCCTTGGCGAGGTTTTGTCGCGTTACCGCCAGCTGGCCGAACAGGGGCGGGTGGAGCTGTCCTTCAGCCCCTATGCCCACCCCATCGTGCCACTGCTGCTGGATCTGCGCGCGGCGCGCGAGGCCGTGCCGGACGCGCCGCTGCCCCGGTGCCGCACCTATCCGGGCGGCGAGGAACGGGTGCGCTGGCACCTGGAGCGGGGGCTCGAGGTCTTCGAGCGGCACTTCGGCAGGCGCCCCGACGGTTGCTGGCCGTCCGAGGGAGGTGTAAGTACGGCCACGGTGCGGCTGCTTGCGGAATACGGCATTCGCTGGACCGCGAGCGGGGAGAACGTGCTGGCCAACAGCCTGCGCGAGGCGGGCATGCTCGAGGATGGCGAGGACCGCGGCTGGCTGCACCGGCCTTACGTGCTGGAGGGCGCCGATACCGTCTGCTTCTTCCGGGACGACGGCCTGTCCGACGCCATCGGGTTCAGGTATGCCGACTGGCATGCGGATGATGCGGTGGGTGAGTTCATTCATCACCTGGAGAACATCGCGGCGCAGGGCGTTGATCCGGATACGGTGGTGTCCGTGATCCTGGATGGCGAGAATGCCTGGGAATACTACCCGGCCAATGGTTACCACTTTCTCCAGA
>SKOF01000064.1 GCA_007120155.1 Thioalkalivibrio sp.
CGTCGTGGGCTCGATGGACAGGGCGGAAGTCTTGAGGGCGTCGTGTGAACGGCGCATGCCCCGCTTCGACGGGGTGGTGCGGCCTTGCTGTACAGCCATGATGACAATCTCCGTAAGCGTTGATCTGTAAGCCGGTTTCGGGCAACCGGAAGTGCCTGTGTACCTGATCCATTGCCGAACCCGCTCGGCCTGCCTAACGATCCTTGTCCCCCTCCTCCTTGAGGGTCTGCAGGACGGCAAAGGGATTGCTGTCGTCCTCTCGCTGAGCCCGGGCCACGTCCGCCTGCGCGAACTCCCGCAGGGCCGCCTCGGCACAGGTGCTTCCTTCCCCGTGCAATGCCACCACGGGCAGGGACAGCAGCAGTTCGTCCTCGACCAGAGTGTGCAGACTCAGGCCCCGCGCTTCCACCCACACCGCGTCCTCATGGTCGGGTATGGCCGCCGCTTCCGTACCTTCGGATACCAGCCGCGCGTCGAGCGCGTGGCTCACCGGCAGGTCCATGGCCTCCAGGCAGCGCTGGCACTGGACCCTCAGCACGGCTTCCACGCATCCCGTCAGCCGGTCCGGCAGTCCCGCCGCCCGGACAAACACGAACCGGGCCGTGGCCTGCCCTTCGGAATCCGCGAGGACCGCCGAGAGGCGCGGCATCTCCGCCAGGGGCAGGACGCCCTTGATTT
Source organism: Thioalkalivibrio sp. (assembly GCA_007120155.1). Classification (GTDB taxonomy): domain Bacteria; phylum Pseudomonadota; class Gammaproteobacteria; order Ectothiorhodospirales; family Ectothiorhodospiraceae; genus Thioalkalivibrio_A. The sequence goes on from SKOF01000064.1 coordinate 679, forward strand.
CCCTGGCCTGGGAAGCCAGCCGCGCGGGGTCGACCCAGTCGGGCAGCCTGTCGAACATAAGCGGGCGATTTTACGCGGGCGAAAGCCGTGCTGTCAAAAAGAGTTTCCCCAGCAGAATCCGGGTCTTGGCTTGAAAAACCTCCGCAGGATCACGGATACTGCCGCTTCCTTTGTCCCACATTCCTCTTTCCCCCTAAGGTAAGCGCCTCTCGTGATACGAAAGATACTCATCGCCAACCGCGGCGAAATCGCCGTGCGCATCATTCGCGCGTGTGCAGAGATGGGCATTACCTCGGTGGCGGTCTACACCGACGCGGATCGTCACAGCCTGCATGTGAAGAAGGCCGACGAGGCCTATTCCATCGGTCCCGACTCCCAGGCCGGTTACCTCAATGTGCATCGCATGGTGAACCTGGCCCGCGCGGCCGGCTGTGACGCCATTCATCCGGGCTACGGGTTCCTCTCCGAGAATCCCCAGTTTGCCAAGGTCTGCGCCGCACGGGGCATCCGGTTTATCGGCCCCTCGGCCGAGGTGATCCGTGCCATGGGGGACAAGGTGGAGGCGCGGCGCACCATGATCGGAGCGGGCGTACCGGTGGTGCCGGGCAGCGAGGGCAATCTGGCCAGCGCGGACGAAGCCGCCGAACTGGCCGGGCGGATCGGCTACCCGGTGATGCTCAAGGCCACCACGGGCGGCGGCGGGCGCGGCATCCGCCGCTGTGACGACCCGGAATCGTTGCGCGGCAACTACGAGCGGGTGCGCTCCGAGGCCACCAAGGCCTTCGGCAGCACCGAGATCTTCATGGAGAAGGCCGTCGTCGATCCCCGCCATATCGAGGTGCAGGTGCTGGCCGACGGCCAGGGCAACGTGATCCACCTGTTCGAGCGGGACTGTTCCATCCAGCGCCGACACCAGAAACTGGTGGAGGTCGCACCCTCCCCGCAGCTCAACGACGCCCAGCGGGAATACGTCGGCGAGCTGGCGGTACGCGCGGCCAGGGCCGTGGGATACCAGAACGCGGGTACCGTGGAGTTTCTCATGGACCATGAGGACAACTTCTACTTCATGGAGATGAACACCCGTTTGCAGGTGGAGCACCCGGTCACCGAGATGATCACCGGCGTGGACATCGTCCAGGAACAGATCCGCATCGCCTCGGACCTGCCCCTGACCTACACCCAGGACCAGGTGCAGCGCCGGGGTTTTGCCATCGAATTCCGTATCAACGCCGAAGACCCCAAGAACGATTTCCTGCCCAGCTTCGGGCGGATCACCCGCTACTTCGCGCCCGGCGGTCCCGGCGTACGTACCGACGGCGCCATCTATACCGGCTACCACATCCCGCCCCATTATGACTCCATGTGCGCCAAGCTGATCGTCTGGGCACTGGACTGGGAGGGGCTGATCCGCAGGGCGCGCCGGGCGCTCCGGGACATCGGTGTCTACGGGGTGAAGACCACGATCCCCTACCACCTGGAGATCCTGGGCACCGGGGAGTTCCAGTCCGGACGTTTCAATACCGGCTTCGTGCAGAACCATCCGGAACTCACCGGGTACTCCGTGCGCCGTCCGGTCCGTGAACTGGCGGCCGTGATCGCTGCCGCCATCGCCGCCCACAAGGGCCTGTAATCCCCAAAGGTATCCGCATGCCAAAGGTCATGATCACCGACGTCACCCTCCGTGACGGCCACCAGAGTCTCATCGCCACGCGCATGCGCACCGAAGACATGCTCCCCGTGTGCGAGCGCATGGACCGGATCGGTTTCTGGTCACTGGAGGTCTGGGGCGGCGCCACCTTTGACGCCTGCGTGCGGTTTCTCAAGGAGGACCCTTGGGAGCGCCTGCGCCAGCTTCGCGAGGCCCTGCCCAACACGCGCCTGCAGATGCTGCTGCGCGGCCAGAATCTGGTGGGCTACCGCCATTATGCCGATGACGTGGTACGCAGCTTCGTGGCCCGATCCGCCGCCAACGGCATGGATGTATTCCGCATCTTCGACGCCATGAACGACACCCGCAACCTGCGGGTCTCCATCGAGGCGGTCAAGAAGGAGGACAAGCACGCCCAGGGCACCCTCTGCTACACCACCAGCCCGGTGCACGACATCCCCCAGTTCGTGGACATGGCACGGGAGATGGTGGACATGGGCTGCGACAGCATCGCCATCAAGGACATGGCCGGCCTGCTCACCCCCGCCACCACGGCGGAGCTGGTCAGCGGCCTGGCGGGCGCCGTCCAGGTGCCCATCCACCTGCACATGCACGCCACCTCGGGCCTGTCCGAGATGTGCCATCTGAAGGCCATCGAGAACGGCGCGGCCGTGATCGACACCGCCATCTCCGCCTTTGCCGGCGGCACCAGCCATGCGCCTACCGAAAGCATGGTCGCGGCGCTGAGGGGCACCGAGTACGACACCGGCCTGGACCTGGAGGCCCTGCAGGAGATCGGCTTCTACTTCCGGGAGATACGCCGGAAGTACCACCAGTACGAAAGCGAGTTCACCGGCATCGATACCCGGGTGCAGACTACCCAGGTGCCGGGCGGCATGATCTCCAACCTGGCCAACCAGCTCAAGGAACAGGGCGCCCTCGACAAGGTCGGCCAGGTGATGAACGAGATCCCGCGGGTACGCGAGGACCTCGGCTATCCCCCGCTGGTCACGCCCACGTCCCAGATCGTGGGGACCCAGGCGGTGATGAACGTGCTGACGGGGGAACGCTACAAGACGATCACCAACGAAGTGAAGCTCTATCTCCAGGGACGTTACGGCCGCACCCGGGGCACGGTGAATCATGTTGTGCGGCAGAAGGCGATCGGCAACGCGGATGTCATCGACTGCCGGCCCGCCGACCTGCTGGACGACGAGATGAACAACCTTCGCGAGCAGGCAGGTGATCTGGTCCTGAACGAGGAAGACGTGCTCATCTATGCCATGTTCCCGGAGATCGGCCGGGAATTTCTCGAGCACCGCCGCGCCGGGCAGCTGGTGCCCGAACCCCTGCTGCCCGCCAACACCGCACAGGGCGAGGACGAGGCCGCCCCGGTGGAGTTCAATGCCACCCTGCACGGCGAGACCTACCACATCAAGGTCACGGGCACCGGCCACAAGCGCGAGGACATGCGGCCCTTCTACGTCACGGTGGACGGCATGCCCGAAGAGATCATTCTGGAGGCCCTGGACGAACTGCTGCCGGAAGCCGGCGACGACGAGGGGGCGCGGGGCCGCACCCGCCGGGGCAGCAAACGCCCCCGGGCGACCAAACCGGGACATGTATCCACCTCCATGCCGGGCACCATCATCGACGTGCTGGTCAGCGAAGGGGGTGAGGTCAAGGCCGGCGACGCGGTCCTGGTACTGGAAGCCATGAAGATGGAAACGGAAGTGCAGGCGCCGGTCGGCGGAACCGTCAAGGCCGTACACGTGGCCAAGGGTGACAGCGTCAATCCGGACGAGACGCTGCTGGAGATCGAATGAACGGCGCGGCTTCCCGGCGAGCACCCGTGGCGACGGCCCGAAGCGTGCCGTGCACACGCTGATCCTGGCCTCCTCTTCCCCGTACCGGCGGGAGCTCCTGTCCCGGCTCGGGCTCGTCTTTCAGTGCCATTCGCCGGATGTGGACGAATCGGTCCTGGCCGGTGAGTCTCCCGATGCGCTGGTCCTGCGCCTGGCGCGATCCAAGGCGCAGGCCGTGGCGCACCATCACCCGGATGCACTGATCATCGGCTCGGACCAGTGTGCCGAACTCGACGGACGCATCCTGGGCAAGCCCGGTGATCACGAAGCTGCCGTCAGGCAGCTTCAGGCCGCGTCCGGGCGGGAAGTGGTGTTTCATACGGGTCTGTGCCTGCTCAATGCCCGTAGCGGGCGGGACCATGTGACCAGTGTGCCCTTCCGGGTGCGGTTCCGCGCCCTGGATTCCGCCATGATCGAGGACTACCTGCGCCGCGAAATGCCTTATGACTGCGCCGGCAGCTTCAAGTCGGAGGGGCTGGGCATCGCGCTCTTCGAGGGCATGGAGGGGGACGACCCCACCGCCCTGGTGGGTCTGCCACTGATCGCCCTGGTGGACATGCTTCAGGAGGAAGGGATGCCGGTCCTCGGCGGGCCCCGGTAGGCCCTGAAACGCAATCGGGCGGCACCAGGGGTGCCGCCCGATTGCGTTTCAACGCTCCGGTGAGGTCTAGTATCCCGGATTACGGAAGTGGATCAGGTGCGGATCGCCCTTTTCCACCGGCCGTCCCAGGCTGATCACACCCTCGTTCACCAGCGGGAACTCCTCGCCATTGAGCAG
>SKOF01000142.1 GCA_007120155.1 Thioalkalivibrio sp.
AAGCTATTAGAAGTGTTTTGGTGTATGACATGAAGGGTCAGGCCATGCTGAAAAACAATTATGGCGGGGTTTATGACATTAGCCTGTCAACCGGTGCTTTTGCCAAGGGCATATATGTTTTCATTACAGAAGATATCAATGGTGACAGGCATTTCAGGAGGGTTGTAAGAAACTGATACAGCCCATCACTCCCCAAAAAGCAGTAGAGAACGACATCACCCGCTATTATTATGATAATAACACCACAAACTGCGAGCTATATGGCGGGCTTTACACCCGGCATACTGTGATGAACGGACAAAGCAGCAAGTACTGTGATTTTTCTGAGCAACTTTGAAAGAATTCGTTGAACGATCAACGTGAATTGTTTATATTTACAATAGTATGCATATTCCTGTAAGAAGGGTTCCTGTTAAATGCTCAATGCTATTAACACCATAAAAATGACGGTAGTAATAGATAAAAACAATTCTGCTAATGCTTCAAAGATCCTTGCCGAAAAACTCAAGAAAAGGAGTAGGAAAGGAGATTTGGCGAAGCACTACGGAAAATTACAAAGAAATATTGACGGATTAAAATATCAAATTTTTCTGCGGGAAAACGAAGATTGATTTTATTGCCGATACCAACTTCCTTATATACGTCCACGAAGGGAACAAACTGGCTGAACCATTTTTGGTTTACAACCAAATCAAAAACGATGTGGATGACCCAACTCCCATCCTGTAACGGAAGATTGGTTTGAACTTTTTCAACCATTCCAACTATGATTTAACCCAAACAAAGTGCGACAGACGCTCTTTTACATCGGCAAGTCATTTTGTCATCCGGCATAAACGATTACAAAGATGTGACAGTGCAGAAGTGCAGATGATAACGGCGGTGAAGATGACAGTGAAGAGCACCACGAAGACCCCGGATTCTGATGAAGCTGTCAGTATTAGCAAGCAGCAGTAAAGCAAATTGCTATCTGCCACATAACGAAAGTGAAGCCCTGGTCATTGAGGCCGGGGTTTCGCTTTTACAGGTGAAGAAAGCACTAAATTTTTATTTAGGTCTGATTACAGGATGTGTTGTAACTCGCTGGCATAGAGATCATTCTAAACACATTAAACAATATGCTGATGCAGGAATTGATGTGCTGGCCCCTGATGATGTTTTTGACGCGCGGCACCACAGGTATCGTCCGATATTTCCTGGTAAAGGCTACAAGCTTGGGGGTTTCAGGATATCTCCCTTCGAGGTGCATCATGACGTACCCTGTAACAATTACATCATAGACCACTACGCCGCTGGCAGGATTCTGTTCCTGATTGACACCTACCTGTGTGAATACAAGTTTTCTAATCTAAGCCATATCATCATCGAGGCCAATTATGCTGATGATATCCTGGAGGAAAATATTCTCAGGGGTATTGAGCACCCTTCTAAAAGGGAAAGACTGCTTACTTCCCATATGGAGCTTGAAACTACTAAAGCCGTATTGATGGCACAGGACTTATCCCAGGTGAAAAATATCATCCTCACACACTTGTCCGATCAGAATAGTGATGAAGGCAGGTTCGTTGATGAGATCAAAGCACTCACAGGCAAACCTGTGTATGCTGCTAAGGCTGGATTAACAATTGAATTAACCCAAAAACCATTTTAACCATGACACAGAGAAAACCACAGGGAGCTTTCTATGAGAGGGCGCCTGATATATTATTGGGAAAAACTGCAGAGCTCTGCATGCTGACAGACGCTCAACTCATGCTTGCACATTTATCTCTATAATATCAGCCATCAACTACACAATAGGTCTGTTAGGTTATAAAACATAATTAGCAACAAAGATGCATACATTTATATATTCTCTACATAGTATATTTATATCAAGATATACAAAAATAAATTCCTGATAAAACAATTATTAATTAAAAATTATTGCGTAACTTTAAAAGCGCCAGCTAATGACGTTACCCTTGAATCTTTGGATTATCAGTGCATACGTTTCTCTAACAAAGTGGTCATTAATTTGGTAACCAAAACACAAATCCTGTAACATGACACGAACAAAACTTATCCTCACCCTGCTCTTTATGACAGGGTTAGGAATACTGGCTTTAAAAGCACAACATTCAGTGAATACTGCTGGTGGCAATGTCTTAAATACCAGCGGCTCTGTCAGTTATTCTGTCGGGCAGATTGTTTATTCAAGCCATGTTGACGAGAATGGCAGCGTTTCGGAAGGCGTTCAACATCCGTACGAAATTTATGTAATTACAATTATTGATGAGCCCGGGAACAATCAGCCAATGCTCTCAGTCTTTCCCAATCCCGTAGCAGACCAGCTCAGTCTTATGGTAGTGGGCAGGGACAATTGTCCACAGTCAGATTATCATTACCAGCTGCTTGACATTAATGGGAAATCATTAAAAGCTGAGAGAATGATGGATGACATTACCCTGATTGACATGGGCGGGAAAATGCCGGGAACTTACTTCTTGAAGGTAACTGCATCGGAGGGGAAATCCTGGCTTTTTAAGATCATCAAGAAGTAAATTGCAATTATTGGCTCACTAAAGACTCCTGTTGTTATCAATTTTTCAAACTCATAAAAACGCACAGATATGAAAACACTTAACACAAACAAACTGATTATCATTTGGATAATTATTGGCGTTTTAAGCGTTGGATTCATGCAAGCTCAGGCGCCTCAAAAGATGAGTTACCAGGCTGTGATCCGGGATGGGAGCGGTGAGCTTGTAACCAACTCCAATATTGGCATTCAGGTCAGTATTTTGCAGGGAATCCCTGGGGGTACTGCAGTATATGTTGAGCGTAATTTCCCCACAACCAATGAAAATGGGCTTGTGAGCCTGGAAATAGGAAATGGCACGGTTGTGTCAGGAAGCTTTGAGGACATTAATTGGGCAGAAGGCCCATATTTCATTTACACCGAGACAGACCTGCAGGGTGGATCAAACTATATGCTTTCGCACACCAGTGAGTTGTTGAGTGTGCCTTATGCGTTGCATGCTCAAACTGCTGCTGACCTGAGTTATGAAATTGAAGAAAACCAAGCACTTGCTGACGTGTTGCTTATTGGGAATGATGCAAATGAAACCCAGATTAAGAACCTGGGAGAACCAACAGATAGCAAGGACGCTGCCACAAAAGCCTGCGTTGATTTACTCCAGGACCAAATTGATTTTTTATTAGTACGGATTGAATTACTGGAAAATTCCCTGGGTATTGGACATGTTATCGACATTGACGGCAACGTGTATAAAACAGTTATCATTGGTAACCAGGAATGGATGGCAGAGAACCTTCGTGTAAGCAAATACAATAACGGTGTTGCCATACCCAAGGGCTTGAGTGATGCGGAATGGGGAAACACTACAGAGGGTGCATATGCCGTTTATCCGCATGGCAGCATTGACGGGTTAGATTCGGATGCAGAAGTGGTTGCCGCCTATGGAAAATTATATAATTGGTTTGCCGTTGATGATGAAAGAGGTCTATGCCCTGCCGGATGGTCTGTTCCAAGCGATGATGACTGGACGCAGTTAGTTGATTATCTTGCTGCAAAGGGATATCCAAATGAGCCGGGCAATCCCAACGGTGCCGGCAATGCTTTAAAATCCTGTCGTCAGGTTGATTCACCGCTTGGTGGAGAATGCAACACAAGCACACATCCTCGCTGGAACTCACATTATATACACCACGGATTTGATGAGTTTGGTTTTTCGGCCCTTCCGGGCGGCTACCGTACCACCGGGGGGAGTTTCCTCTACCTTGGCTCGCTCGGCCTCTGGTGGTCCTCTACCGAGTACTCATCCTCGCTCGCCTGGTACCGGCTCATGTACCACTACTTCGGCAATGTGCTCCCCTTCGACTACAGTAAGGCAGGCGGTTTCAGCCTGCGTTGCGTCCGGGATTTAGATTAATTTGGTTACCCTGTTGAATAACGCTTCGCTATTCCACAGGGTGAATTTGATACTTTGATTTATTTACAGTTACCGCCTTTGGCGGTCGAATTTAAAAATTCTCTGTTGCATGATTTTCTGGAAAAACCCAAACAACCCCGAAAGTGCGGTGAGAGCGGAGGTTCACATTGAGCAAAAGAGCACTCGCTGTGGCGGGTGCTTTTTTTAGACCTTTAATGAGCGCGCTGTAAGGTTGCAACCAGGAATAAAATGTCGGGATTTTAAGTGCCGGCGGGTTTGTGATGTGGAAATGATTTCCGGGTTATCTCTACAAAAGTATGCTAAAAAGTATGTTAAATGAAAAAACCACCTACCCCTGAATAGACGTAAGTGGCTGATTCTCTTGCTCCCCCTCTTGGACTCGAACCAAGGACCCTCTGATTAATCCCGCACGTGCGGGACTCTAACCAACTGAGCAAGAATTCCTTGAAGTTTTTCTCCATCTATCATTCGCTGTATTAATTTCCTGCTTTTTTGTTTTTTAATAAACCGCTCCATGTTTAAAGCTTCATTACGAACACTGCTGCACTCAAATACCGCACGCAGTTTCCAGGGTCTGTATTTGGAAGTAAATGTCAACCTCTCTGAGTGATTATGTTCATTGAGTCTGCGTTCAACATCATCAGTATGTCCAACATAATATTTATCTGCTGTTTCGGAGAAGAGAATATAAATGTAAAACATGGTTAGTAAAATTAAAAAAGCCACTTACTGTTTTCCTGTAAGTGGCTGATTATTTTGCCTTCCCTCTCATGGTTCCCGTTCATACGGGAGACCCTCTGATTAATCCCGCACGTGCGGGACTCTAACCAACTGAGCTGGTTTAATGAGTGTTTGCTCCCCCTCTTGGACTCGAACCAAGGACCCTCTGATTAACAGTCAGATGCTCTAACCGACTGAGCTAAGGAGGATTATTTTTTCATTTTGTTTCCTTGCTCTCTGATTAATCCCGTACGTACGGGACTCTAACCGACTGAGCTAAGGA
>SKOF01000101.1 GCA_007120155.1 Thioalkalivibrio sp.
CCACACTGGCCGGCGCTGTCCATGTCTCGCCGCCCACGCTGCTGGCGGATCTGGCCCGGGAACTGACAGTGGCGGCCCCCGGCGCCGCCGAGGCGCGCTGGCACCGATACCTGGGCGACGGAGAGGCCCAACTGCTCGGTTTCGAGGCGGGAGATCTGTACCGACTGCTGCGACGCGCCCTGAACCGGGATGCCGAGCAGAGCCTGGGTCTGAGCACGGCGCAGGCGAACACCCTCATGGTGCATCCTGCCAACGCGACCGATTCCACGCGGCAGATTCTCGAGCGTGCGACGGTCATGCTGGTGCCCTACTGCGCGAAGCCCGCCTGGTGCAGGTGGCGCCACAGGGACGGCTGCCCAGAATGCGGCCTGTGCGAGGTGGGCGAGGCCTACCGGATGGCCCGGGAACGGGGCATGCGCGTGGTCACCATTACCCGCTACGAGCACCTGTGCGCCGTGCTGGACGAGATGCGCCAGGACGGCGAGCCCGCCTACGTGGGCATGTGCTGCGGCAATTTCTACCTCAAACGGACGCAGGCCTTTCGGGAGGCCGGCATGCCCGCGGTGCTCATGGACATCAGCGGCGCCAATTGCTACGAGCTGCGCCAGGAGGACCAGGCCTACGCCGGGCAGTTCACCGCCGAGGCGCGCCTCAACGGCGAGGTGGTGGAGAAGGTCATGCGCTGGGTGCCGCTGGTCCGGTGAGAATGTCTGGTTTGAACCACGAAGGGCACGGGGCAATACACTCAAAGGACGCTGACGGCGAACCGCCTGCAGAGTGTGTAGGTTGGGGTGAGCTGCGCGAACCCCAACAGCATTCGCCCGGACCAGGTATCGCGCGTTGGGGTTCGTTCCTCACCCCAACCTGCCTGATTCCCGATCCTTCTTGCTCGCTTTGCGAGAGAAATATTCTTCCTTCGTGTTCTTCGTGGTTCAACTGCCCTTGAACCTGCCCGGAATGGGACCACTGGCGGTCCCTGGCACGGGGCAATACACTCAGGGGACGCTGACGGCGAACCGCCTGCAGCTCATGACACATCGCCATCGGCCGTGAGCTGCGGGCCTCAACCGCGGGAGGTGGCGCATGAGCGGAAACGATCTTGCATCCATTGCGCAGGCAATGGTCGCCCCGGGCAAGGGCATCCTGGCCATCGACGAGAGTCTCGGCACCATCAAGAAGCGCTTCGACAGCATCAAAGTCGAATCCACCGAGGAGAACCGCCGCGCCTACCGGGAATTGCTGATCACGGCCCCGGGCGGCGGTGAGTACATCAGCGGCATGATCCTGTTCGACGAGACCATCCGCCAGCAGACCCGTGACGGTGTGCCGTTCGTACAGGTGCTCGCCGACCAGGGAATCCTGCCCGGCATCAAGGTGGACGCCGGCGCAAAGGACCTGGCGGGGCATCCCGGCGAGAAGGTCACCGAGGGTCTGGACGGGCTGCGCGAGCGCCTGGCCGAATACGCGCAACTGGGCGCGAAGTTCGCCAAGTGGCGCGCCGTGATCACCATCGGTCAGGCCATTCCTTCACCGGGCTGCATCGAGGCCAACGCCCACGCGCTGGCCCGCTACGCGGCCCTGTGCCAGGAGGCCGGACTGGTGCCCATCGTGGAGCCCGAGACCCTCATGGACGGTGACAACACCATCGAGCGCTGCTACGAGGTGACGGAGCTCACGCTCAGGACCGTCTTCAGCGAGCTCTACCGGCAGCGTGTCGTCACGGAACACACGATCCTGAAGGTCAACATGGTCGTCCCGGGCAAGAAGTGCCCCGACCAGGCCGGCGTCGAGCAGGTCGCCGACCTGACCGTGCGCTGCCTGAAGAACACCTTGCCGGCGGCGCTGCCCGGGATCGTGTTCCTCTCCGGCGGACAGGGCGCGCGCGACGCCACGGTGCATCTCAACGCCATGAACACGAAGTATCCCGGCCTGCCGTGGCCGCTCAGCTTCTCCTATGGTCGCGCGCTGCAGGAGCCGAGCCTCAAGGCGTGGGCCGGGCGCCCGGAGAACGTCGAGGCCGCGCAGGCGGCGCTGCTGCATCGCGAAAAGTGCAACAGCCTCGCCGCGCTCGGCCGGTACGATGAATCGCTGGAGGAGGCGGCCCGAGTCGCATGAAGCCGCGCGTCGAGATCGAGTTCTGCACGGCATGCCGTTTCACCCTGCGCGCGGGCTGGCTGGCCCAGGAACTGCTGTTCACCTTCGGCGAGGATCTGGGCGAGGTGGCCCTCGTCCCGTCCACGGGCGGCGTCTTCGAGGTCCGCTGTGACGACGTGACCCTGTGGTCGCGCAAGATCGAGGGCCGGCACCCTGACGCCAAGGAACTCAAGCAGCGGCTGCGTGATCACATCGACCCCGGACGCTCGCTGGGTCACAGCGACCGCTGAACCCGCCGGGCCACCGGCATGGGCGACCCGGCGATCCGCCCGGGCCTCGTCCGGCTGGCACGGCCGGGTTCGGCGATCGGGACGTCGCGACCATCGTGCCCTTCGCGGCTGAACAGCGACCCACTCAATGCGTCGGCATGATGAACGAGTTGGCCGACAGGTCGCCGGCGGACGGCCAGCGCGAGGTGACGGTCTTCAGGCGGGTGTAGAAATGCACGCCCTCGGGCCCGTGGACGGCGTGGTCGCCGAACAGGGAGTGCTTCCAGCCGCCGAAACTGTGGAACGCCAGCGGCACGGGAATCGGCACGTTCACGCCCACCATGCCGACCGAGATGCGGCGCGCGAACTCGCGTGCCACGCCGCCGTTGCGGGTGAACACGGCAACACCGTTGCCGAACTCATGGGCGTTGACCAGTCCGATGGCATGGTCCAGGTCCGGCACGCGCACCACCGAGAGCACCGGGCCGAAGATCTCCTCCCGGTAGATGCGCATGGACGGCTCCACCCGGTCGAACAGGCAGCCGCCCAGGAAGAAGCCACCCTCGTGGCCGTCGACCTGGAACCCCCGGCCGTCCACCACCAGCTCCGCGCCCTCGGAGACGCCCAGGTCCACGTAGCCCGTCACGCGCTCCAGGTGCGCGCGGGTGATCAGCGGGCCCATGTCCGCCTCGGGATCGATGCCGGGGCCGATGCGCAGTTTGCGTGCGCGATCCGCCACGCGTTCGACCAGCGCATCGGCCACGTCGCCCACGGCGACGGCCACGGAGATGGCCATGCAGCGTTCACCCGCCGAGCCGTAGGCGGATCCGACCAGGGCGTCCACGGCCTGTTCCAGATCCGCGTCGGGCATCACCACCATGTGGTTCTTGGCGCCGCCGAGGGCCTGGACCCGCTTGCCGTGGGCGGCGCCGGTGGAATAGATGTGCTGCGCAATGGGTGTGGATCCCACGAAGCTCACGGCGGCCACGCGCGGATCGGTGAGGAGGGCGTTCACCGCCTCGGCATCGCCGTTGAGCACGTTGAACACGCCGTTGGGCAGGCCCGCTTCGCGCAGCAGTTCGGCGAGCATCAGGGCGGGGCCCGGGTCGCGCTCCGAGGGTTTGAGTATGAACGTGTTGCCGCAGGCGATGGCCACCGGGAACATCCACATGGGCACCATGACCGGGAAGTTGAACGGCGTGATGCCCACGCATACGCCCACCGGCTGGCGCAGGGAGAAGCTGTCGATCCCGGTGCCGACCTGATCCGAGTACTCTCCCTTGAGCAGGTGAGGGATGCCGCAGGCGAATTCCACCACCTCCAGGCCGCGGGTGAACTCGCCCCGGGCATCGGAGAGCACCTTGCCGTGCTCATGGGTGATCATGGCCGTGATCTCGTCGGCGTTCTTTTCCAGCAGTTCCTTGAAGCGGAACAGCACCCGGGCGCGGCGCAGGGGAGAGGTATCGGCCCAGCCGGGCAGGGCGGCCGCCGCGGCCGAGAGGGCCGCGTCCACCTCACCCGGGCTCGCCAGGGGCACGTGGGCGGTGACTTCTCCGGTGGCCGGGTTGAACACGTCGCCGAGCCTTCCGGAAGTGCCCGCAAGCGGCTCTCCCCCGATGAAATGGGTGAGCTGCCGTGGTGTGGATTCGTCGTAGAGTCTGGATGTCATGGTGTGCTCCCGTGGCGGCGTCATCAGCCGCGGATCGGCCGCGCACAGGACCCGCTGTAGTGCGGCTGCGGTGCATGACCTCTGGATGATTCGAAGCGTGTCACTGCATCCGTGGCAGGTCAAGGCGGTTGACCGGTTCAGGCATCCGGCCGGACGCGGGTCCGAGTGACGCGGGCGCCCCCGATGTGCTATGGATGAAAGGCAGGTCCTTCCGCCGTCGCGGCGAATGATGCAGGGTTACCGGACACAGTCATGCCGAAAAAGCTTGTCATCCTTCTGGTCAATACCGACCCGGAACGCAGCATCGAACTGGGTGCCCCGCTGTTTCAGGCGGCCGCCGCGGCGTCCATGGACTATGCCGTGGACGTCATTTGCGCCGGCGCCTCGGGGGCTCTGATGAAGAAGGGGGTGGCGGACGGCATCTTCATCAAACCGGAGTCGGGCCGCACGGTGGGCGATTTCATCCGCATGAGCCACAAGGCGGGTGCGCGTTTCCTGATGTGCGCCTCCACCTTCGAGCTGTACAGTTTCACCGAGGCCGATCTGATCCCCGAATGCGATGGCGTCACCGCCGTCACCGAGTATGTGGCCGAGATGCTGGATGACGAGTGCCGGATTCTGACCTACTGAGAGTCCCGAGTCGCCGACCGGTCAGTCACGCCCGGAACGTCGCCACGAGGGACCCTTCCCGACGCATCCTGATATGCTTCCTCGAAATCGAAACACGCACCGGCGTCCTGACAATGGACGCGCAAGACCGGAATCGCATGAGACCATGGATCTGAAAGTCATCATCGACGACGAGTTGTATACCCTGAACGTACCCGAGGAAATTGTCCGGGGGGCGACGGACGCCTTTGACAGGATCGACCGGGAGCTGGACAACGGCTGGCAGATGGGCCGGGACTGGGTGGAGAGCCCCGGACTCGAGGACCGCATCCGCATCGTGGGCGACAAGCTGCTCACCGCACTCGAACGTGAGGACCATGATCTGGGCCGGGTGATGGCCGCCTATATTCTCAACCGCGCCCCCGATCTGGACACGCTCACGCTGGATACCTCCGGCGAGATCCGCAACAGCGAATTGCGTTACCGCTGATCGTCCGTCCTGCGCGGGCCATTTGAAGTATGGCCGCCGATCCCCGCTGTACGGGGACCCCGAAACCGAGTCCTGCCGTGCGAGGGCCGAAGGCCTGATTACCGTGGGAGGGCCGGTCCGGCTCAGGACATCCACACAAAGCCGGTCATACGCCGGTCAAGGGGCGGCGTCAGATGTCTGCCGCGTGTCCCGGGACAGATCCGAGATATCCGGCTGACTGCGGAACCCCACGGAGAAATCCAGGCCCGTCAGGTCACTGTTCACATCGATGCTTTCGAAAACCGACAATGTGGGATACGCGCCACAGGCCTCACCAGGGCCGCAGATCCGCCCGTCACCGCTCATGTCCGTACCGGCTGCGATCCGGTACCGGCCTCCGGGCACTTCGTCGAAACGGAAGCGGTACCGACCGTCCTCCGGGTTCACCCCTTGTGCCGCAACCGCATCGCCCGTCTCATCCACCAGCAACACGTAGATGCGCCCGACCGTGTCAACGGCCAGTTCGGGCGCCGCTACCCGAAGGCGGGCGGGAATCACCAGGTCGGGTCCTGCATCGTTTTGTACCCGGACCGATGCCAAATGTTCCCGTGCTTCCAGATCGTCTCGCGAGGCCCGCACGCGATACGTGCCAAGCCCGTCCCCGTCCACGGCCTGTGTCGTGACCGATAGCCATGAGGAATCGGCACTGACCCCGGTCACCTGCAGCGTGCCTCCCCCGGAATTGCGCAGCAAGAGATCCAGCACGGACTCCGTGAATCCGAACTCCAGCCGCTGGGGCGCGGCGGACAACAACGGTGGAATCTCGCCGTCGTCCGCCAGCCCCCTGACGGCGCCCAGCGTCTTTAACGCGTTGATCTGCCCCCAGCCCGTCTCCGGATCCCAACCGGGCGGACCCATGTCGTCGGTCAGGCGGCCGGATTCCAGCAGGAAGACGAAGGTGTCCGGCGTGAGGCCGGGGTCGACAGATCGGGCCAGGCTTACCACGCCCGAAACCACGGCGGTCGCCATGGAAGTGCCCTGGTAGAATGCGTAGGCGGAGCGGCGGGTGCCGCTGGTGTCATCGACCAGAGTGCTCAGGATGCCGTCGGGGAAGCCGTCCCCGGTGTGGTCCACGCGCATGTTTCCGCCCGGCGCGACCAGATCCAACTGGTCGCCGAAACCGCTGTAGGGCGCAAGCTGGTTGATGGCATCGGTGGCCCCGACGGCAAACACCGCATCATGGGCGGCGGGGAAATCCACCGTTCCCGGCCTATTGCCGGCGGCCGCGATGATAAAGATCCCGCGGTCGCGGATCTCCTGGGTCAGGGCGGCCGCGATCGTGGAAAAGGAGCCGCCGCCCAGGCTGAGATTGATCACGTCGGCCGGGCGTGCCGGAAACGTCTCGGAGTCGTTCGGCAGACCGGCCGCCCAGCGTATTCCCTGGAGTGTGTCGTACTGCGTGCCAAGGCCTCCCTTGCCCAGGGTACGCACCGGCATGATGCGCGCGCCCCAGTTGATGCCCGCCACCCCGATGGCATTATTGCTCTCAGCCGCGGCGATACCCGCGACATGGGTGCCATGCCATGTGCTTTCCCCCGGTTCCGTCGAGTCGCCCGGGTCATCCGGATTCGGGTCGATGCCATCACCATCGAGAGATATGTTGGGGTCGGAGATAAAGTCGTAGCCCTGAACCAGCCGCGTGCGCAGGTCCTCGTGATCCAGGAACACCCCCGTGTCGATCACCGCGATGATTACATCGGCATCCGGCGCACGGCCGGTGCTGATATTCCAGGCGTCGGGCAGATCGAGAGTGGCGTGGTGCCACTGGAGCCAGTGGAGCGGATCGTTCGGCAGCAACTGTGCCCGCAAGCGGAAATTGGGCGACACGTCGAGCACCTCGGGCCGACTCTGCAGTCCCTTGATTGCCACCAGCGTCCGGTGCCGTTCGCGCAAACCGGGGCTGGCCCAGGAGAGGGCGTCCGCCGCGCCCGGCATGACACCCAGTACGCTGATGACCAGTTCCTCGTAGCCTTTCGGGATACGCCAGAGCTGCTCCCGGTCCGGAGCCCCGGCCACCGCCTGCAGGCCCAGGCTCTGCGCATCGAGACGGGTGGCCGCGTCCGGCTTCCCCGGACCGGCGTCCTCACGGACGATCATCTCGCCGGGCACGAAGTCATCGGAGAGACGCGGACCGCGGCGGGATTCAACCCCCGGGTTCTGGCCGGTGGCGAGCCGCAGCGAATAGTTCGAATGTCCCGAGAATGCGTGTACGCCGACGAAGTACCGGCCATCGGCTGGCGCCGTCAGGGTTTCCGTGGCACCCAGGCCGATCGAGCCGTCTATGATCTGACCTTCGTGATTCACCAGGTAGAGATCGAGGTCGGCCACGGACGGGTCGGGGAACTGCAGGATGATCTGCTGACCAGCGCGCAGTTCCACGTCAAAAAAATCGAATTCGTCGCCCGCGGCACCGAAGCGGCTGACCGTGCCAGGCGCGGCCACGAAACCGCCGATGATCGCCGGCGTGAGGACCGCCTGTGCCTGGTCCGGGTGATTGTTCCGGTCCGTGGGGGACTCCGGGTCATTCGTGTCGGCGTCGACGCGGTTCAGCGCGTCCGGCTGGATCACGCCCGTCACGGTGAAACCTGACGGAGGAACCGCAGCCCCGCCACTGCCTCCGCCGCCGCACGCAACCAGAAAGAGGCTCAGTATTACCGCAATAATCGCTGGCCTGACCATGTCGGAAACTGTTATACCATGGGGCCCGGCAAGGTGTCCCGGGTCATCGCGCCGCCGGTCCGCCGGAGGTTCCGTCGGCCTTTCCATGGCTTTCATGGGCCCGCGTGGTCCGAATTTACCCGGTCGGGCCAAAGGGCCTACAATGCAATCGGGCTACTCATGAGAAAGACCGGCATGGATTCGAAGTCGCTCCTTGGGCGCATCGAACGTCTGGTCGAAATCGGTGTCGCGCTCTCCGCCGAAGGGAATACCGATCGGCTGTTGGAGACGATCCTGATGGGCGCCAAGACCATCACCGGGGCCGACGGCGGCACCCTCTACCTGATGGAAGAGGAAGCGCGGTCACTGCGCATGGCCATTGTGCGCAC
This sequence comes from Thioalkalivibrio sp., assembly GCA_007120155.1. Taxonomy (GTDB): domain Bacteria; phylum Pseudomonadota; class Gammaproteobacteria; order Ectothiorhodospirales; family Ectothiorhodospiraceae; genus Thioalkalivibrio_A. Next base: position 8,218 of record SKOF01000101.1, read on the forward strand.
CGACTCCATGGCGTTCGCCATGGGCGGGAGTACCGGCGAGCCCATTCCCTTTCCGGCGATCCCCCTCTATGACGAATCGGGCCGTCCCGATGATTCGATGGTGGTCACCTATGCGGTGCACCACGATCTCACGGTCAATATCCCCGATGCCTACGACACCGAAGCCTTCGATTTCTCGGGCACCCGTGCCTTTGACGAACGGACCGGCTACCGATCGCAATCGTTTCTGACAGTTCCGCTCAAGGACCACGAAGGCGCGATCATCGGTGTACTGCAACTCCTGAATGCGGTGGACGAGGTGACGGGGGCCATCGTGCCGTTCTCGCCCGAAAGCGAGCGACTTGCCCAGTCACTCGCTTCCCAGGCGGCGATCGCCCTGACCAACAAGCGCCTGATCAGTGATCTTCGGGGGCTCTTCGATTCCCTGATCCAGCTCATTGCCGACGCCATCGATGAGAAATCCCCCTACACCGGCGGGCACTGCCGAAGGGTACCGGTCATCACGATGCTGCTCGCAGATGCGGTGGCCGAGACCCGCGAGGGCCCGTTCAGCGACTTCGTGATGAACGAAGACGACCGTTATGAACTCGAGACCGCGGCCTGGCTCCACGATTGCGGGAAGATCGCAACGCCGGAGCATGTCATCGACAAGGCGACCAAGCTGGAAACCATCTATGATCGAATCCACGCGGTCGATACCCGCTTCGAAGTGCTCCGGCGCGATGCCGAGATCGCGCGACTGCGGCGGGAACTGGAAGCGCTCCGAGAGGGCGTGTTCGTGGATGCCGACGCCCTCGAAAGCGAACTCCAGGCAACGCTTTCAACCCTGGCCGAAGAGCAGGCGCTCGTGCGGCGAAGCAATCCCGGGGGGGAGTACATGGAGCCGGCGGAGCAGGCGCGCCTTGCCGAACTTGCCCGGCGGTATTTCGTGGACCATGCCGGGCACAAGGTCGCCCTGCTTGATGACGATGAACTGGCCAACCTCATGATTCCCAAGGGGACCCTGACCGCCGCCGAGCGGCAGATCATCAACAGCCACATCGACGTCACCCTGCAGATGCTCGAGCGGCTGCCCTTTCCCAAGAACCTGCGCAATGTCCCGGAGTTTGCCGGCGGCCACCACGAGCGGGTGGACGGCAAGGGCTATCCCAAGGGGCTCACCGGCAACGAGATGTCGGTCCAGGCCCGTATCATGGCCATCGCCGACGTGTTCGAGGCGCTCACCGCCGGGGATCGCCCCTACAAGCCGGCGAAGAAACTGTCGGAGACGCTCGGCATCATGGCCCGCATGGCCGCCGAAGGGCACCTGGATGCGGCGCTGTTCGATGTGTTCCTGCAGCGGGAGGTCTATCTCGATTATGCGCGAACCCACCTGAAGCCGGAGCAGATCGACGACGTGGACGCGGCGTCGCTGCGGGTGGCGGGTTGGCTGGCCGGTTGAGGCCCCTTTCACCGCGCACATCCCGGATGCACTGACCGGTCGGCGGGACCCCGTTTCCCCCGGGGCGGCAATCCCTCTCTGTGCGGGTCGATACAGGCCCGATCGGGCGTGTGTCATTGCGGCACATGTGCCTGAGGCCTTGGTTCCCTTTTGGCCCTTGTGTGACCCGGTGTGCCTCGCCCGAGCGGCCGGGATCCCCTCATGTCGCAGTGTCGCGCCGCTTCCGATCCGGGTCGCGGGCAACAGGCACGCTGTTTGCTGGAATCAGGGCAGGACCTCTGGTCCAGATGTGTCGACTCAATCCAAAAACCACGGAGGCAAATCATGCGTGTAGTGCACTGGTTCCCGATTGCTGTGGTGTCCGCGGTGCTGGCCATCGGGATGACGGCCTGCGGTGAATATGAGGAACCGGGGGTGGACAGGGAGAGGACGGAAAACTCCATGATGGAACGGATGGAGGAGCAGCGGGAAGGACAGCAGGATGGTGAACGGGGCGGCGGCGGTTACTGATCCGCACGTCCTCGCGCGGTCGGCATCCCTGATCCCGATCGCACCCGATTCCGGGCATCAGTACCGCTGTTTGCCCGGCCATGCGTCCCACTCCCGGAAGACTTCCAGTGCCTCGTCCCCCAGCAGGCGCTCGGCGGGCATGGTGCGGTGTTCCGGCGCCAGGGCGATTTCGCGATAGATCGCCCCATCGTCGAACCCGATGGCCTCCGCGTCTTCCGTGGTGTTCGCGTAGTACAGCCGCGAAATCCGTGCCCAGTAGATGGCCGCCATGCACATGGGACACGGCTCGCAGGTCGCGTAGATCTCGGCGCCCTCGAGCGAGATGCTGTCGATGGCATCACACGCGCGTCTGATCGCGACGATCTCCGCGTGCGCGGTCGGATCATTGTGGCTGGTGACCTGGTTCCAGCCCTCGGCGAGGATGCCGCCATCGCGTACGATGATGGCCGCGAAGGGTCCGCCGTCTCCCGAGCGCATGCGCTCGCGGCTGAGCGTGATGGCCCGGCGCATGAAGTCCTCGGGTGTCCTCGGTTTGTCGGTCGTCATCGGGGGTCTCCTCGGGCCGCCGGGGTAGCGGCGGCCTCTTGTGCACTGTCCCCTTCAGGGTCCGCGCCAACCGCCTTCGGGCCTGCCGGTGACCGGGTATCGGCATGGGCTGCAGGACCAGAGAGCCCTCCGTGGCCCGGTGATTCCCGCGACGGGCGGTTGAACTACTCGACCGTAGCCGGTTCCGGCGGGACGGTTTCAGGGCGCGGGAAGCGCAGTCGCCTCGGGTAGGGAAACACATCCCCGTATATGCCGTGCTCGACTTCCTTCTGGCGCTGTTGCCAGTACCGGTAATCGAACAGCTCCGGGTGAAGCTCCTTCAGCAGCTGCCTCTGTTGCACGTCCGTGGTCAGGAATGTGGGGAACTCCTCGGGAAAGATGTCGTGGGGTCCCACCGAATACCAGGGGTCCGAACTCAGCTCGTCCTCCGGCGTACGCGGCTCGGGGATCCGGCGGAAGTTGCATTCCGTGAGATAGCAGATCTCGTCATAGTCGTAGAACACCACCTTGCCGCTGCCGGTCACCCCGAAGTTCTTGAAGAGCAGGTCTCCCGGAAAGATATTGACCGCCATGAGCTGCTGGATGGCGCGGCCCCAGTCATCCAGGGCGTCCCGGGCCTCCTCCTCGTTGGCCTGTTCCAGGAAGACATTGAGCGGGGCCATGCGCTTCTCGATGTACAGGTGCCGGATGAACAGCACGTTCCCCTCGATCTCGATCTTCTCCGGGATCTGCTCCTTGAGTTCCGCCAGAAGTTCCGGCGAGAAGCGTTTCAGGGGGAAGGCCACGTCCGAGTATTCCAGGGTGTCGGCCATGCGGCCGACGCGGTCATGCATCTTGACCTGCAGGTAGCGCTTTCGCACCAGTTCCGGAGTGACCTGTTTCTGCGGCGGGAAGCGGTCCCGTATCACCTTGAACACATACGGATAGGACGGCAGGGTGAAGACGGCCATCACCAGCCCGCGCGTGCCGGGGGCGACCTGGAAGGTATCGTCGCTTTCCTGCAGGTGACTCAGGAAATCCCGGTAGAAGTCGTTCTTCGCCTGCTTCTGGAAGCCGATGCTCATGTAGATCTCGGCAATCGGCTTGTCGGGCATGATGTCCTGCAGAAAGGCCACGGTCGCCGCCGGGACCGGTGTCTTCACCAGGAAGTATGCCCGGGCAAAACTGAACACCGCCTCGGCCTCGTCCTCGGTGGTGAGCAGGGTGTCTGCGTAGATGCCCCCCTGCTCGTTGTTGACCAGCGGCACGATGAAGGGGTGGGAGTCCTCGCCCCGCACGACACGTCCGATCAGGTAGGCGGCCTTGTTGCGGAAGAACGGAAACTCGAGCACGTCGATGCGCAACTCGTCCATGTCCGAGGTGCCGAACCGCGAGCGTCTGAGCAGTGCGTCTGCAATGCGCTCGGCATCCCGGTCCACATCCTCGTAGGGGACATTGAAGTAGAAGGCCGAGAGGATCTCCCAGATGCTGGTTTCCAGGCCCCCGTCGCGCGGATGAAAGGACATGAACCCGCGATAGCGTTGCGCCAGCGCCCGGCGGTCCACCACGGATTCGACGAAGATGTTGTCGTTGTTGAAATACTTGCGCTCGAAGAGCTGGCAGAACACCGAGTTGTAGAAGGTTTCCGCCAGTTCCGGACGGCTGTGGTGCGCCAGCAGCCCGGTGTAGATGCCCTTCACCTCCTGCCAGAGGCGTTCGTCCAGGCGCTCGATGCCGAAACTGTCGCGCAGCTTGTGGATCGTTTCGCGCACCCGTTTGTCATAGAAACTGATGCGTTTGGCGGCAGCCGTGCGTACGCCGTCCCAGTCCGATTCCTCGAAACGTTCCCGGGCCACGCTGGTGATCTCCTGGAAGAACGAGAAATGGCGTTCGAAACCGGTCAGGATCGAGCGGGCAAGCTGTCGGGCAAGATCGCTCATGGCAAGGTCTGGAAATCCGCGTCCCTCAACTGCATGTGCCTGCACTATAGCATCCAATCATGGGATACACGCCACGACCACTATATTAAGTTTTTCAATTCATATCATTGAAATTAAGGCCCTTTCGCTGCGCCCGAAGGTCAGTTAGCGTACACGGGCCGGAGATTGAACCGAGCCGTCCCGGGGCCGGACCCCGGGATCCGATAACCAGATCAGCCACCATCGCGGAGAGGATGAGAAGATGACGAGAGAACAGCAGATCAAGGCCCTGGAACGTGACTGGGCGGAGAATCCGCGATGGGAGGGCGTGACCCGTGGATACAGCGCCGCGGATGTCGTACGGCTGAGAGGCTCGGTTCAGCCCGAGCAGACCCTCGCCCGCCGGGGTGCCGAGAAGCTCTGGCGGCTGGTCAACGGCGAGGCGAAAAAGGGCTACGTGAACTGCCTCGGTGCGCTCACCGCCGGGCAGGCGCTGCAGCAGGCCAAGGCGGGCGTGGAGGCCATCTACCTGTCGGGCTGGCAGGTGGCGGCGGACAACAACAGCTCCGAGACCATGTATCCGGACCAGTCCCTGTACGCCTACGACTCCGTGCCCACCGTGGTGCGCCGGATCAACAACACCTTCAAGCGCGCCGACGAGATCCAGTGGGGCCGGGGTGTCGCGCCGGAAGACGAAAACGGCGTGGACTTCTTTCTGCCCATCGTGGCGGACGCCGAGGCCGGTTTCGGCGGCGTGCTCAACGCCTTCGAGCTGATGAAGAACATGATTGTCGCCGGCGCCGCCGGTGTGCACTTCGAGGACCAGTTGGCGGCGGTCAAGAAGTGCGGCCACATGGGCGGCAAGGTGCTGGTGCCCACCCAGGAGGCGGTTCAGAAGCTCGTGGCCGCCCGTCTGGCGGCTGACGTGATGGGGGTGCCCACCCTGCTGCTGGCGCGCACCGATGCCGAGGCGGCAAACCTGCTGACCTCCGATGTGGACGAGAACGACAAGCCGTTCATCACCGGGGAGCGTACCGCCGAGGGCTTCTACCGCGTGAAGAACGGTCTGGAGCAGGCCATCAGCCGGGGTGTGGCCTATGCGCCCTACGCGGATCTGGTGTGGTGCGAGACCGGCACGCCGGATCTGGGCTTTGCCCGGGAGTTCGCCGAGGCGGTGCGCGAGAAGCATCCCGGCCAGCTGCTGGCCTACAACTGTTCGCCGTCGTTCAACTGGAAGAAGAACCTGGACATGAAGACCATCGCCGAGTTCCAGGACAAGCTCTCCGAGTACGGCTACAAGTACCAGTTCATCACCCTGGCGGGTATCCACAGCATGTGGTTCAACATGTTCGACCTTGCCCACGACTATGCCCGGGGCGAGGGCATGCGCCACTACGTGGAGAAGGTGCAGGAGCCGGAGTTCGCAGCGCGCGAAAAGGGGTATACCTTCGTGTCCCATCAGCAGGAGGTGGGCGCCGGGTACTTCGATGACGTGACCACCACCATCCAGGGCGGGCTGTCCTCGGTCACGGCGCTGACCGGTTCCACCGAGGAGGCCCAGTTCGACGACGCGAAGGATTGAGACCGGCGTGCCGGGGGTGCGGAGCCCCCGGCGCCGTTCATTCAGCCCGGGCCAGGAGGTGACCATGGAACCCGCATCCTATGGACTGACCGCGACCGCGGATCTGTGCGATTCCCACGGGGAGGCGGCCCGTGTCTGTGAGATACCGTTCAGGGATTTCGGCGGTGTCACCGCTTTTTCCGGAACCGCCGCCACCATCCGCTGCTTCGAGGACAACACGCAGGTGCGCACGGTCCTCGAGACCGCGGGCCATGGCCGGGTGCTGGTGGTGGATGCCGGCGGCTCGTTGCGTTGCGCCATGCTCGGCGACAACCTCGCCCAGCTGGCCCTGGATAACGGTTGGGTGGGCGTGGTGATGTATGGCTGCGTGCGTGATGCGGCCGTGCTCTCGACGCTGCCCCTGGGCGTGAAGGCGCTCGGCACCCATCCGCGCAGGAGTGAAAAGCGCGGCGGCGGCGAGGTGGACGTACCGGTTGCCTTCGGCGGCGTCACCTTCACGCCGGGCGAGCGGATCTTTGCGGATGAGGATGGGGTGATTGTCTTGCAGGGTGAGGAGTAAGGCGTAAGGCGTGGCCGGCCTGAAGGCCGACCTGCACGCCTATCCCCTCACGCCTGACGCCTCACTCCAAATGCTCGTACGCTACCAGCGTCAGGAGCTCCGACAGGTCGTCATTGCGGGTAATGCCCTCGAACAGCCTGGCGGCCAGCTTGTTGCGGCCCGACGGCGCCGCGGGTTCGTGATCGACGAACCTGGGGATCGATCCGGCGGCCCGGCCTCCGGATCATCACCGCTCAGATCGGGGGCCGCAGTAGAAGGGTGGTGAGATATGCGGGCTAGCAGTCCCGGCCGCTCCAGGAAACGGCCGAAGCGCCGTGCAAGGGTCCGGCTCCGTCTTACGGCAAGACCCGCCTTCCTGATCAGTTGCGTGGCGAGCCACTGCATGGAAGAGGTGCAGGAGCCGGTGTGCGCCGCGTGCCTCATGATGATTGTGCGGGGAGCGCCAAGGAACGCGACCCAGGACTCCCCTTGTGTACACCATTCCCATTGCCCGGCAGCAGGCATCTGTTCCCTACCGAACAGATAAGGGCGCTACTTCGAGCCTATAAGGCAATCAAGTGCGCTACCGTGCGCGCCAGTACCGGGTTCATGCCCTGCGCATTCGGCAGGGTCTGCAACCCTGCCGGTTCCATGGCATCGGGCTTGAGCGGGCGCTCCGGAGTATTTCTCCCGTATCTGGAGGGACTGCATCATGCTGAATATTCGTTATGGCTTGCCTCATGCCGCGCTGCTGTTCGGTCTGGCGGTTTTCTTCGGATTCTCGTCCCCGGTGTTCGCGCAGTCCGGCACGGGGCTGTACCCGGCAGTGCCGGGTGTGCAGATCGCCCAGTACTCCAACACCGTGCTGGAGGTGCAACGCGAACTGAATCGACTCGGCTACAATGCCGGGTCGCCCGATGGATTTGCCGGTGCCCGCACGCGCGAGGCGATCCAGGCCTACCAGCGCGACCACAATTTGCTCGTGGACGGGCAGGCCACCCCGGCCTTGTTGTCCCATGTGCGTGCCACGGCCCAAAGCCGGACTCCCGCGCGTACTCCCCCGGGACGGGAGCCCGCGTCACAACAGGTCGCGGACATCCAGGAAGCGCTGCGCAGCCTAGGTTACGAGGTCAGGTGGCCATCCGGGCAGCTCACGGACGAGACCCGCACCGCCATCCGGAACTACGAAGCCGACCACGGTCTGCTGATATCCGGTGAGCCGAGTGCCGCCCTGCTCCAGCACATGCGCCAACGTGTCGATGCCGCGGCGCCACCCCCGCCCGTCGCGGACGCCAACACCATCGCGCGTATCCAGGCCGAACTTCGGCTGCGTGGCTACCCGATTCCCCAGGTCAGCGGCCGGATGGACTCCCAGACCCGCCAAGCCATCCGTGAGTACCAGGAGGGACAGGGCGCGCCGGTAACCGGGCAACCCAGCGTGGCGCTGCTCGATGAACTGCGGGCCGCGAGCGCCGAACCTGCACTCCCCGACCCCGTCTTGAGCCGGGAACAGCGGGCCGCGGTACAGCGGGCCCTGAGAACTCGGGGCTACGATGCCGGCCCCCCGGACGGGGTACTGGGTCCGCGCAGCCGGGATGCGATCCGGACCTTCCAGGCGGACAACAACCTGAG
>SKOF01000140.1 GCA_007120155.1 Thioalkalivibrio sp.
GCCTGATCCTGGACCAGGCCGCCGGCCAGGGCATCAATCCCGCCTGGGCCCTGGCCGTGGCGCGGCAGGAGAGCGCCTTCATGACGGAAGCGCGCTCCCACGCGGGTGCCCTGGGCCTGATGCAGGTGATGCCCGCCACCGGACGCAACATGGCCCGGCATGCGAATGTCCGGCTCCATCACGCTCACGACCTGCTTAAGCCCGAGGTCAACGTGCCCATCGGCACCTACTACCTGCGCCGCAACCTGGACCGGTTCGGAGGCCATCCCATCCTGTCCACCGCTGCATATAACGCCGGGGCCCACCGCGTGGACAGCTGGCTGCCCGAACGCGGCCAGATGGATGCCGACGTCTGGGCAGAGCTGATCCCCTTTCCCGAGACGCGCGCCTACGTGCGCCGCGTGCTGGCCTACCAGGTGATCTACGAGATGCGCCTCGGCCTCACGCCCACCACCCTGAGCAGCCTTCTGCCGCCGATCACCGCCCGCCCGGACCTGGAGGCCTCCCGCATCGCGCACACCCGGGACTGGCAGGGCCGTACCGGGGGCAGGGTGGCATCGACCCAGGTGTGTGATGCGCCGGGGTTCGTGGAAACGCCCTGTTCCTAGGGGGCAGAGAACACGTTGAATTCAGCCACAGAGGTCACAGAGAAGAAAACAACCGGATCGTAGGTTGGGGTGAGCGCAGCGAACCCCAACATGGCGGAGGTCTCCCGGGCCCCCCGCGTGTTGGGGTTCGTTCCTCACCCCAACCTACCATTGCTCAAAGCCTTTCCTCTGTGACCTCTGTGGCCAATATCCCCCTTCCCGGAGACGCTCGGCTAACCCGATGATTTATTACATTATCAAGATCGCGTTGAGCGCCATTCTGATCGTGATCATCTCGGAATTGGGCAAACGCCATTCCGTACTGGCCGCAGTCGTCGCATCCGTGCCGCTGGTGTCGGTCCTGGCCATGGTGTGGCTGTATCTGGAAACCCGCAACGTCACGCAGGTCGCCGACCTCGCGAGCAGTATCTTCTGGCTGGTCCTCCCTTCACTTATCCTGTTCATCGCCTTCCCGTTGCTCCTGCGTTGGGGGTGGAACTTCTTCCTGAGCCTCGGTGTCTCGGTCGCGTTGACAACGGCCGGCTACCTCCTGATGCTCCAACTGCTCGGGCATGGGGTCAAGTCTAGTAATATATAGTTTTCAACGGCGCTCGAGGATCCAGCGGATTCAGGCCCGGCATCGTTATTCCATGGTATCCGCCCGCGCCTGGCATGCTGTCATCCCGGACGGGATCCCACCTCCAGCAGGGCGTCCGGGCCGCAAAGGGAGGCCCCACCGCATGAACTACCAGGAGGCCGTTGACCGCACCTGGCGACACTCGGACGGTGCACTTCGCGATGAACGGACGCGGCTGAAGGAACTGGTCCGTTACGCCACGCTGGCCCCATCCGGGCACAACACGCAATGCTGGCGGTTTCGGATCGGGAGTTGTTCCGTCGAGGTGCTGCCGGATCTGTCCCGCCGTACACCGGTGGTCGATCCGGACGACCATCATCTTTACGTGTCGCTGGGATGCGCCGCCGAGAACCTGGTCCAGGCGGCCAGGGCATTCGGATACCGAGGGCATGCCGGGTTCACCCCCGCCGATGACGGGGCCATCAGGATCGCGCTTGAGCATGCCACGGAGGAACGATCGCCCCTGTTCCAGGCAATTCCCCATCGGCAATGCACACGCACCGACTATGACGGCAGGCCGCTGAGCGCGGAGGAACTGCAGCTTCTTGAGGCGGCGGGGACAGGGGACGGGGTCGCACTGGTACTTCTGACTGCGCGCGACGCCATGGAAACCGTCCTTGAGTACGTGGTTCAGGGCAACACGCTTCAGGTCGGCAATCCGGCGTTTGTCCGTGAACTGGAACGCTGGATTCGCTTCAGTGACAGCGAGGCGATCCGGACCGGCGATGGACTGCCGGCTCGAGCGACCGGGAACCCGCCGGTGCCACGCTGGCTGGGGCGGCGGCTGTTCCGAGCCTCCTTTCGCGCAAAACCCGAGAATGACAGGTATGCCCGCCAGATACGCAGTTCAGCCGGCATCGGCGTGTTCGTATCCTGCATGGATGACAAGGCGCACTGGATGGAGGCGGGCCGCTGTTACGAACGGTTCGCGCTTCAGGCCACGGCGCTGGGCATTCGGAACGCATTTGTGAATCAGCCTGTCGAGGAGTCCGGCCTTCGCCCCGAATTTGCCAAGGCCCTGGGGTTGAGCGAGGGAAGACCCGATCTCGTCGTGCGCTTCGGCCGGGGGAAGGAAATGCCGAGGTCATTGCGACGGCCGCTTGCCGCCGTGATGATTGAACCGAACCATTGACATACCGAAAAGGTGACAGGCCTGTTCGGGCGCCGCACGATTCTGACTCATCCACAGCCGCACTGTCTCCACAGGTACCGCTGCAGACTCACATGCGTTTCCAGGCAACCGTGAAAGCACCTCGATCCTGCCCCAGGGTGCGGTGCCCACCCATGACCTTCGTTGACGGAGAGGCCCATGAAACAGGTGCAGAACGATATCTGGGAAACCGAGACCGAAAGTCCCTTCCCGGGGCTGACGACACACGCCTACCTGCTCACCCGGGCGGACGGCAACGTGCTGTTCTACAACACGGGCCACCGTCACGAGATCGAGCAGATGGCAGCGCTGGGCGGGGTGGTGTTTCAGTTCCTGAGCCATCGGGACGAGCTGGGGGATACGATCAACCTGCTCCACGAGCGCTTCGGCACCCGGCTGGGCGGCCATGTGCGCGAGCAGGCCGAATTCGCCCGGGTGCGCGCACCGGACATCCTGTTCGATGGCCGCGAGATGCATCTCGGCAATATCGAGGTGATCCCCACGCCCGGGCACACGCCGGGCAGCACCTGTTTCCTCGTGCACGCCCCCGGGGGCAGACGCTACCTGTTTACCGGCGATACGCTGTATCGGGGCGAGGACGGCACCTGGAAACCCGGACTGCTGCCGTTCAGTGACCGGGATGCACTGGTGGAGAGCCTCGAAACGCTGCGCACGCTGGAGCCGGATGTGGTGTTTTCCAGCGCCTTCGCCGGTGAGACGGGCTTTCAGGAAATCCGGGGCAGGTGGTCGGACCATGTGGCGAAGGCCCTGGCCGCCCTGCCGTCCGGGTTGGCACCCTGACACGCGCACGGTACAGTCAGGGCGCGGAGCCTCATGTCGATTCCGGCCGGCGTGATTCGACGCATCCCTGAGGCGGCGAACCCCGCGCCCGAACGGCCTGGCGGTTCCGGTCACCTTCCCATCCACGTGCACTGACGGGAGGCAGGACCATGACAGCACCTGAACAACGGATCGTGCCGCATTTATGGTACGACAGCGAGGCCCGGGAGGCCGCGCAGTTCTACGCATCGATCTTCCCGGACTCGGACATCACCTACGTGACCACCCTGCCCGGCACCCCTTCCGGGGATTGCGACGTGGTGTCCTTCCGGCTCCGGGGGCAGCCCTTCATGGCCATCAGCGCCGGGCCGCATTTCACGTTCAACCCCTCGGTGTCGTTCATGGTCAATTACGACCCGCTGCACTTCGATCCCTCGCCTTCCCGTGAGGAAAACGCCCGGGCGAGCCTGGACGCGGCCTGGGCACAACTGTCCGAGGGCGGCACGGCACTGATGCCCATCGGTGAGTATCCCTTCAGCGCGCGCTACGGCTGGATCCAGGACCGCTACGGCCTGTCCTGGCAGCTGATCCTCACCGACCCGGGAGGGGAACCCCGGCCGCCGATCCTGCCCTCCCTGCTGTTCACGGGCGAGAACTGCGGGCGCGCGGAAGAGGCGATCGACCATTATCTGTCCGTGTTCCGCGATGCCCGGCAGGGACAACTGTTCCGCTACGGCGCGGATCAGCCGCCCGACACGGAAGGCACGGTCATGTTCGCCGACTTCATGCTGGAGAACACCTGGTTCGCCGCCATGGACAGCGCGCACGGGCACGGTTTCGCGTTCAACGAGGCCGTCTCCTTCATCGTGAACTGCGACGATCAGGACGGGATCGACCGGTACTGGAACGCGCTCTCGGCCGTTCCCGAGGCCGAGCAGTGCGGATGGATCAAGGACAGGTTCGGCGTGTCCTGGCAGATCGTGCCCGCGGAGATGGAGCGCATGATGCGGGACGGTACCCCGGCGCAGATCGAGCGATTGACGCGCGCCTTCCTGCCCATGAAGAAGCTTGACGTCGCCGCGCTCCGGGCGGCCTACGAGGGGGGATAGGTACGAGCAGCCTGCGGGCGGCGACCATGCCCCGACAGTATTTCCTGCGGTCCGCTCACTGCTAGACTGTGCGCATGTCTGTCCTGGAAGCCTCGATCAGCGAAGCCACCGGCAAACCCTTTCGCCTCGAACACGACCGCTCGGCCGGCGGCGGCTGCATCAACCAGGCGTCCGTCATCACGGGCGCTGACGGCCGACACTTCTTCGTCAAGTGGAACAGCGCCCGGCTGGCGGACATGTTCGCGGCGGAGGCCGAGGGGCTTGCGACGCTCGCCGAGGCAAGGGCCATTCGCGTGCCCGAACCCGTGTGTCACGGCATAGAGGACGACCGCTGTTTCCTGGTGATGGAACTTCTGGAACTGGGCGGACGGCTTGACCCGGCGCGCTTCGGAGAGGCGCTGGCCCGGATGCACCGGCATACGGCCGAGCACTTCGGCTGGCACCGGGACAATACCATCGGCGCGACGCCCCAGATCAACACCCGGCGCGACGACTGGATCGACTTCTGGCGAGAGCAGCGGCTGGGTTTCCAGATCGACCTGGCCGCGAAGCGGGGCGGCGGTTCATCGCTTCGGGATGCAGTGCAAGCCGTCATGGACACGCTGCCCGCCTTCTTCGACGGCTACCGGCCCGTTCCGTCGGTGCTGCACGGCGATCTGTGGAGCGGCAACTGGGACGCGGAC
>SKOF01000601.1 GCA_007120155.1 Thioalkalivibrio sp.
ATCTACTACACGCTCAGCATCGAGGTGGAAGGCGACGGCACCGTGACCGGCGGCGGGATGAACTGTCCAGACGACTGCAATGTTGAGCTTGAAGAAGGCGCGGAGGTCGAGCTGACCGCCGAGCCGTCAGACGGCTGGAGCTTCGTGTCTTGGAGCGGTGCTTGTGAGGGTGACCGTTGCCAGCTAGAGATGGATGCGGACGCGAGCGTTATTGCCACGTTTGCCGAGGATGAGGTTGAAGAGGAGCCGGAGGAGCCAGAGCCGCCGGAAGAGGAACCGGAACCTGAGCCAGATCCCGAGCCCCAGCAATGCACCGCTCCCGAGCAGGTCGTGCATTTCCCCGACGCAGCCTTTGAAGCGGCGGTACGAGAGGCGCTGGATCAGCCAAGCGGTGACGTGACGTGTGAGGACATGGAGCGCTTGGACGTGCTGCGGGTCGAAGGGCCGGACGTTGCCGACCTTGAAGGCCTTCAGCTTGCAGTTAACTTGCAGATTATAGGCGTGGTTGCGACTGCGGTAACCGATTTCACGCCCTTGGCGTCATTGACCAATCTAGTTGACGTATACCTGATCGGAAATGAGCTGACTGATTTCTCGCAGTTGGAAATATCAGCCTACGAGCTTGCCATCCGCGATCATGTCATCGACAACCTAGCAGGCGCGAAGCTAAACGCCTATTCCCTCACTTTCAGAGATAATGAGATTCATGACTTGTCGGGCGCTGAGCTGTATGGCGAAGACTTAGTTTGGCTTGGAGGGCAAGGCATTACGCACATCCCCGATGATGTAACCATGAAAAGCTTCTCAATCGAATTGCGTGACAATGCGCTGCGGGACGTATCGCATATAACGCATGAACGGTTCTGGATGGAAGAGTTAAACTTGAGCGGAAACCTTCTCACTGATATTGGCCCCTTAGCCGAGGCGAACATTCAACCGCTAGACACAGTCCTTTTGTTGAACAACTGTCTGGATCTTTCCCCCGGCTCGCAGGCAATGCTAGACATTGCAGCTTTGCAGGCCCAGAACATTGAAGTGGCTTACGAACCACAGCGCCCCCTCGATCAGCCACCATGTAGCAATTAGGGCCCCGGAACCCACATTTCGGTCGCCCGAACATTTTCATCACGCATGTAAAAGCCCGGCACGCCGATCACGGTAATGCGGTTCGCATCGGTATCTTGGTAAGCGCTTGCACCCGTTCCGTCTACCCGCACAGTGTTCGTGTCGAACTCGCGCAGTTCGTATTCGAGGGTTACCGTAGCGCCCGTGCCCTGCGGATGAATCATGAGCCGGTAGCGCGTACCTGGGCTGAACCCCGTGATCGCACCGTCGGCTAGCATGGTGGAGCTTTCGATATCCAACCTGCGCCACAGTTGCCACGTGCCGTCACCGAGAATGTCGAATGTATAGGCATCTCGTGCTGGCCACCACTCGCCGTTTCCCCTGGCGGCCACCCCAAAACGGTTATCGTCACCGGCAACTTGAGTGTTTCCGACAAGGAAAACCTGATAATCGGCAGTGCTGGGGGCGTCTAAACTCCATGCAGTGCTGTAGCCGGATGAGGCGTCTTGAGCGACGTGGTTGCTGAACACTGTATAGTCGGCTGTATCTCCGCCCCCAAAGCCGGTGCCAACCTGGGGTGCCCATTCAGGCAACGGGATGCCGCTAGTGCTGCCTTCGAACAATGCGTATAGCAGCATGTTGTCCGGTATGACCGGTTTACGTCGTGCACGGCTCACCACTCGCTTCACCATCGTCAAGGGCGGCATCACTCAGCCACTCCGTAACCGTCGGGTAGCGTTTCACTGCTGACACCAATGCGCTCGTGGAAGTCGAACAGGCTACCACCGCCGATATTGTTTACGCCTGAGACGAGCGGTCCCCTTGGGAACTCCCCCGTCACCGGGTTCCAGAGCGGAATGTTCGTGAGGTTCTCGACCGGGTGGCCGTTGCCGTCGCGTGTTGCCTCCATCCTGTAGAGTATTTCGCAACCTATATCGTCACCACCCTGCCCAGCTCCTTTCTGCGGATTTCCAGATGGCACCCAAACCAAGGTATGACCAGCCCCATGGTCGTCGGGATTGCCGTATTTGCCTGTGAATGGATTGCTGGAAATGTGGTTTGACCCCACGTGATCGCGCAGGTCAACGTCTCTCAGGCGCCGACTGTCCCGCACGTTTGATTGAATGAGGTCATAACCGCCCGTCGCGCCTGCATCCCAAACATCGGATGCATCACTGCCCCAATAATTGTTATGCTCGATCTCCCGAATCACCTCATACGGTATGTCCCCACTGTCGCGCTCGTTGTATGCGCATCGCGGAGATGCGAGAAAGGCGCAGTTCCGCAGCCTAACCATCGTGGCGCCGTCACCCCGAAAGCGTCGTATGTGTGCAGCTGCACGACCGGAGGACTGACCGCACCGGTAGAAGGTGACATTTATCCAGTGACCGTGATCCGACTCGCTGTAGGCGCCTGCCCGCGTCCCGTCGATGAACAGCATATGCTTGTAGACACTGCCCGTATGCCTGCCGCTACGTCGATACCCGTTAGGGTTCGCGGACCAAAAACCGAAGAACATGCCCCCATAGGCTAGGGTGCGAAGGCTCGTGAGGCCGGGGAAAAAGTCCAAGTCCTCGCATTGTGATGCCCATCGCCCCGTGCCGTCAATAATGCAGTTTTGCAGGATAGTGTCATTCGCACGATAGGCATTGAAGGCACTATTGTCCCCCCCCCGCGTGTTCGCGTAGCATCGCGTGTAGGTAGTGCGCTCTGTTCGATGATTCGAGAACATATGCCGGTAGCCGTCGTACGCCTCGCATTCGATGTATTCTATGTCCTCCGCAACGCTGGCGCTGAACAGGTAGCGATCCGGTGGGCCAAAGGCTGCCAGCATACGGTAATGCCCGATATGGCTGGCTCGGGTGCCACCAGTCAAACCACAATGGATGATTCGAGCTGGCCCCCCACTAGAGCCATCACCCAGTACGACAATGCCCCACATGTTGAAGCCCCGCGCAGCACTAAAGTCGCTGAAACCCTTGTTGGTCACATTGAAGATTGCTTGGCGTTCATCCAAAGCGCGAATCCAGAGGCGCTCCCCAGGGTCACGTTGTATTTGAGTTTTGATAGCGTAGCCATCAGCCTCGTCAATATCGTTGTACTCCCCGTTGACCACACCGAGGCACTGCTCGCCCGACAACCCTCCCATCTCGGAGAACGCCTTGCCGAAGGTGTTCCAGGCATTACCAGGAGAGGTCCCATCCGCGCTGTCGTCTCCATCTCCAGGTGCGACGTAACGCGTAGGCTCCGGTGGGGTTATGGCATCCGCTACCCATTCGCCCTCATCTGTCGGGTCTTCGCCATTTTCCACGACCTCTCCGCTGAATGGGAACAAGCCTAGTCGTCGGCGTTCTGCAACGGCCTTCGCGTTAATCAACATCAGGGCAACTCCGGTGCATCATCTTCGCCTAGCCCAATGGTGATGTAATCCAGAATCTCCACGCCCGACCCACTGCGAGCGCCAAAGCCAACCCAGCCTGCAGCAGTTGGGATCGACAAGTCGGATTCGTCGATCTGCCAACCGGGCTCAGGCTCGGTATCGGCGTCCCAGATCTTGGCCTGGAATGTCGTGCCAATGAGTCGCGCTCGGATGGAATAGTAAACGCTGGTGTCGAGTGTATGGCTGTGTGACGCAACCGTGCTTTCTGCGACGGGGTCAACCGCAGTAAGGTTTCGTAGCCGAAAGGAGACGTCAGTGTGCTGCAAATTGATTCCAGAATCAGCTTGCCCGCGAAACACAAACATCCAGCGGATACCGTCTGTGCTGGTTGAGCGTACCCTAGCCCGAATCGATACGTCCTCGCTCTCGTCAATGTCATCAAATGAGGCGAAGTACCTGGCAGTGCTTGATAGGGATAGCTCTAGACCGCGATCACCTGTAAGCCCAGCGATGCTTTTGACTTCTAAATAGTCCTTGTCGGCCACCATCCAGCGGTCTGTCAGATAGGCGGGTTGTTCATCGACGGTGTCACCTTCAAACGTATAGATCAGGGGGGGCGACGGTTGATCCTTCACAACCTTATGCGTCGTGATCGCTATAGTCTCAAAGGGTTCACTCATCGGCATTCCCCAACAGCTCGTATTGAAGTTGACTGAACTCGCCTTCGCTCAACTCAACGGTGGCTGGCCCCGCATCCCCCCAGGCGCCGGCATGAATGTCGATGTTAATTGTTGTATCTTGTTCAGCTATCAGCCAGATGTTCAGCGGGATCATGCGGTTTTTCGGCTGGTTTTCCACGTCGATGGTCAGCGTGAGCTCGGCAATATCAACGTTGACGCGATGGACGTTCGCGCTCAGCGCAGGATCGCTCGGATGCTCGAAATGGATTGTGTGCTCGGCGGCAGTTACGTCATGGACGGCAACTTTGTATGTCAGGCGCTTGTCCTGCAATAGTTCGGGAACCGACACCTCCTCGAACTCAACAAACTCGACGCCATCCTCAGCAGCGTTGACTGCCAACGCCTTACCGCCATGAGTGCCATAGGACGCCGGCGTATCAGTGAGGGCTGTAAAGACTTCAGCACCCTCTGCCGCCGCGCCTGACACCGCCTTAGTCCACTTGGGTGACACGCCCGGCTCATCCGCCGCGTCAGTCGCCTCGTCAGAAATCCACAACGAGGTCGCACCTGCAACCTCATCATCTTCATGAGCGACGGCGCTGCCAGCATCATAGGCTTTCGCTTCCCAGGCGCCCTCCCAGATGATGGCGGATTCAGTGCCCTCGCCCGGCAACTGGTTAAGCGGCCACCACACGCCGTACCAGTTGGTGCCCTGGTCCGTGGTCCAGACGCGAGCCAGGTAGCCATCCCCCTCCTCATGGCCATCGAGATTGGGAGGCTCGCTCTTTACCCAGTTGATACCC
>SKOF01000586.1 GCA_007120155.1 Thioalkalivibrio sp.
CGCCCTGGACCTGACGCCGGCGATGACGCGCAAGCTCAAGCGTGTGGCAGCGGAATCGGGCCACCGCAACGTCAGTGTCGTGCAGGGTTCCGCGGAGCAGCTTCCCTTCGCCGACGGCAGCGTTGACAGCATCACCAGCAACGGCGCGCTCAACCTCGTGCCCGACAAGCGGCGGGCCGTCAACGAGATGTGCCGCGTCCTTCGTCCGGACGGCCGTGTGCAGATCGCGGATGTGGTCATCAGACGACCGGTCACCGTGGACTGCCACGAGGATCCCAGGCTGTGGGTGGAGTGCGTCGTCGGCGCGACGGTGGAGGAGGATTTTCTCACCCTGTTCAGGGACGCGGGCTTCGAGGACGTCGAAGTCCTGCGCGAAGTGGATTACTTTTCCCACAGCCCCAGTACCCAGACGCGAGAAGTGGCCGCCAGTTTCGACGCGCGATCCGTCGAGGTGGGCATGCGCCGGGGAAGCCGGACGCCGTCGAGAGTGGCGCAGTGGCTGAAACGCCTCAATCCCGTGCGTCTGGTGAAGTCCATGTGGCGCCGGGGTTTCACGGGTACGGTCAGTCTCGTGGCGGCGGTGCTGGTCTGTTACGGAACCCTGGCGGCCGTGGGTCTGTTGGCGATGCTGGGTGTCGGTCTGGCATTGAACGAAGGACTGTGGGCAGGGGCGATTGCGCTGTTTGCGCTGCTGGCCGCCGCCGCCATTGCGGCCGGCTTCCGGCGCCACCGCGGCTACGGGCCCGCGGTGCTGGCCATGGCGGGCGCCGGTGCAGTCCTCTATGCGCTGTTTGTCGACTACAGCATGATCGTCGAACTTTCGGGGTTCATCCTGCTCGCATGCGCCGCGTTCTGGGACATCCGACTGCGACGCGGTGAGGAGGCCCGGGTACTCGGGCTGGAGTCATCCGGTTGAGCGCCGTGGTTCCGGCAGGTGTTCGCGGGCGTCGCGGCGCAGCCGGTTCCCTTGCGAGCGCCCGGCGTCAGCGCATTGCATGATAGAGGCGCCGCAGCATCCGGTGCAGCGCAGGGTGGCGGTGCAGGTCCCTGTTGACGGAAGTGTACTCGGGGCTGTGCAGCGGCACGTCCGGGCCCGACGGCAATGGCGTGTCGATGGCCCTTAATGCTCCCTCCATGGCGGGGCGGATCAGTATCCGCCGCTGCTCCGTGCGTTCGTTGCCGTTCAGCCCGTATCGAGGGAGCCGCGGATTGGTGTTGATCTCGTAGGTCTGGACGGTGCCGTCCACCAGCCCGTAGTCGATGCGCCCGTAGTCGATGCCGGCGATACGAAAGATCCGCGCGAGCGCGTCCCTGTGGGGATTCGTCCGGATGTACTCGATCTCTTCCCGTGCCGTCCCGGCATCGTGGAAGTTGCTGGCCCATTTCACGTCCCAGTGTTCGCTGCAGTGCATGTGCTGGGGAATGATGCGTCCGCCGATGTTCATTGCCCCGAACTTGCGGTACAGCCCTCGGCTGTCGCGCTGCGCGCAGAACCCCACCGCGATCCGGCGCTTGAGGCCGCGCCCCGCCCGGTGAAGTTCCTCCAGTGCCGTCTCCAGTTCTGGCAGGTTCCGCAACAGCCCGGTCTCCGGGCCGCCGCAACCGTCTTCGCTGCGAACGAAGACCGGGAACGCGTCCGGGCGCTCCCCGGCGTCGAGTCGCGTCACGTCGAATCGGTTCAGGCCTTCGCGCCGAAGGCGCGCGAGCAGGGGGACCCTTTCCAGCACCTTTCGCGGATCGTTGAGAAGGCGCACCTGGGGCGCCCGCGCCCGCAGGTCATCGGAAAGGCGCGCCAGCACCTCGATCGCGGCCGGGTCCAGCCGGTCGAAATCGGTGAAGATGTAGTGCCCCATGGGCGCGCGCCCCCGGGCAAACAGCCGTTCGTAGGAGAGAATACGGACGCAGTCGAATCCCTTCGTGGAATGACGCAGGAAACCCTGGACGGTGTTGCGGAAGTCTTCGCGCAGGACGATATGGATCATGGGGCTACGGACGGGTTTCCAGCATGTACGCGTTCTGCTTGTCTGGCATGTATGACTGCCCGGTCAAGTCCCCACGCAGGCCGTGCCCGCAGGTTACCATCCTCATTGTCACGATCCTGGCCGATAATGACAATGGCCCGTTCGGGGAAGGGGCCGGGTTCAAACCCGGGTGCCGGCATATGGCGCCGGGAAAAGGGGGTGGTGCGCGCGTGCGGACGGGACTGTAATTAAATCTGTGTAACTGCTTGTTTCTGTTTATGGTAGCTGAAACGGGAGACAAGCAGATGCAAGAACAAGAGAAGAAGGACTTGGTGGCGCAGCTGGCCAAGGAGATCAAGACGGAGAAGGATCTCAGCAATTTCAGTACTGAGTTGGTGAAGCTGGTGGTGGAGACGGCGCTGGGTGCGGAGATGGAGGCGCACCTGGGCTATGCCAGGCATGACCCGGGCGGGCACCACAGCGGCAACAGTCGCAACGGCTTCAGCCGCAAGACGCTCAAGGGCAGCCACGGAGAGGTCGAGATTGCCACGCCCCGGGATCGCAATGGCAGCTTTGAGCCCCAGCTGGTGGGCAAGGGCCAGACCCGGCTGACGCAGTTCGATGATCAGATCCTGGCGCTCTATGCGCGGGGCATGAGCACGCGCGACATTGTCGCGGCGTTTCAGGAGATGTACGGGGCCGATGTGTCGGCGAATCTGGTCTCGCGGGTCACCGAGGCGGTGCTCGAGCAGGTCGAGGCCTGGCAGAACCGGGTGCTCGATGAGCTCTATCCGATTGTTTTTCTGGATTGTGTGGTGCTCAAGGTGCGCCAGGACCGGCGCATGGTCAACAAGTCGATGTACCTGGCGCTGGGCATCAACGCCGAGGGCGAGAAGGAGTTGCTGGGGCTGTGGCTGGCCGAGAGCGAAGGGGCGAAGTTCTGGCTCTCGGTGCTCACGGAGCTTCGAAACCGGGGGGTCAAGGAGATCTTTATCGCCTGCGTGGACGGGCTGAGCGGCTTTCCCGATGCCATCGAGGCGGCCTTCCCCCATGCGCGGGTGCAGTTGTGCATGGTGCACATGGTCAGAAACAGCGTGCGCTACGTCTCCTGGAAGGACCGCAAGGCGGTGTGCCGGGACCTGCGCCAGATCTACCAGAGTGCGACCATCGAGCAGGCCGAGGCGCAGCTGGGCGCCTTTGAGCTCGCCTGGGGCGAGCGCTATCCCACCATCGGACCGATCTGGCGCCGGCACTGGGCGCAGGTGATCCCGCTGTTTGATTATCCGCCCGAGATCCGCAAGGTGACCTACACCACCAACGCCATCGAATCGCTCAACAGCGTCATTCGCAAGGCCACCAAGAACCGGCGTGTCTTCCCCAGCGATGCCTCGGCGATGAAGGTGGTATTCTTGGCCGTGCAGAGCGCCTCAAAGCGCTGGACCCGGCCCATCCAGAACTGGAAGGCCGCCATGCATCGATTCGAAATCGAACATGGTGAGCGAATCCGGGACGCTCAGGGATAGGCAGTTACACAAAAAGAATTACAGACTCAGGAGGGGGTGGTTTCACGCCTATCCCCTATCACCTCACCCCTAACGGCTTACCCACCCCTCACCCCTCACCGGTCACCCTCAGTACCCCGCGAGCTCCACATACCCCCTGCCGACGGGTTCGCCGTCCTCCAGCACATCCACCGCACCTTCCCAGTAGCGCACGGTCTTCGCCATCTCCTGGGCATCGTGCACCGCGCGGATCTCGAACTCACGCGCCAGGGGCTTCACGCGCATTCGCCACGCCACCGGGTAGGTCCGCCCCGAACCGCTTCTCCAGGTCCGCAGTACCTCCAGATCCACATCCTCGCGCCGGATGAGTTCGCTGCCGCCGTCAGGCCCCACGATCAATCCCTTGCTGTAGGGGTCCGTGCTGCCGTCCTCGCGGCGCATCCGGTAGTACATGACCTCCCGGTCGTCATCCAGTTGCAGGGCAAACCAGTCCCACCCCGCCTGATCATCCGCCAGGGCGCTGGTGCTCCACTCCCGGTCCAGCCACGCGCTGCCGGAGACCTCGTGCACCTCGTCGCCGATCCGCAGGCTCCCCCGCGCATCGAGGCGGGTCATGGAGTAGTAATACGAGGCATTGCCTTCGCCCGCGCCCTTCCGGCTCAATCCACCGTCGCCCTGCAGCACGGGCGGCTTGCGCGGTTCGAAGACCAGGTCCACGCCCGTGTCCCCCTCGACGGCCTCGAGGCGCCACGGAAAGTCGTTGCCCTCAACCGAAATGAGCCGCCAGTCCTCCAGCCACACCCGGAAAGGATCCAGTTCCGCCCCGGCAAGCCCCACCGCGCCTCTGGCGAAACGCTCGAAGGCGTGATGTTCTCCCGAACCCGCATCGGTCACCCCGAGGTGCGCCATCCACACGTGATCCGTCGCCCAGGCGGAAGGGCCCTCCGGCGCATCGGGCGTCAGCGCCACGCGAAAGAACGTGATCTGGAACCCGAAGCGCCGACCCGCCTCGCTGTCCACATTGCCCACCACGTACCACCATTCGTTGCGAAAGCCCGGGTGCGGCCCGTGGTCCTCGGGGAAGCGAAACGCCCGCGGCCGGTCCGCGCGCAGGTAGCCCGCCACGTCGTCGCCGCCCAACGCCGCGGAGACATCGACACTTTCCGACGGTTGATCAACGGCGCAACCGATCAGCAAGGCAAGGAGGAGAACCACAGTGGCAAAGGCCCCCTCCCCAACCCTCCCCCGCAAGCGGGGGAGTGCGCAAATTCGCAAGCCGCTTTCCCCCCTCTCCCTCAGGGAGAAGGTCGGGGCAGGTACAGACCGGTAACATCGTTTACAGATTAAACCGGGCACATGGTTTACACCTTGGGGCCACCATGCCAGCCTCGGGCTGGGGTGATCCGGTCGTTTTGCTCATTCAAAAGTCCAAGCGGGTGAAACCGGTAGCGCAGCTCCCAGAG
>SKOF01000341.1 GCA_007120155.1 Thioalkalivibrio sp.
ACCTGGTCATTGAAGTAGTCTTCCGCGTGGATGCCCAGCACCGCCGCCTTGATGCGCAGGTTGATGTCCTTGGAGACCAGGGTGATGTCCACGTCCGGACGCTCCTGCTGAAGGGCCATGGCCGTGCCGAGGATGGTGTTGTCCGGCGTATTGCCGGGCAGGCTGTCGGGCAGATGGGCCGGCATGACCCGGGTCTGGAAATAGAGGCGGCCCGTGCCGCCGAAGGCCGTGTCGGAGAGGCTCTCGCTCGTCAGCAGCAGGCCCTGTGCAATCTCCGCGTGGCTCGCGTCGCTCATCATCTCGTCGATGAACCGGCTGACCTGGCGCACGTTGCGCGCCACCTCGGAGACGCCTTTCTTGCCCCGGTCCAGTTCCTCCAGAACCACCATGGGCAGGTAGATGTCGTGTTCCTTGAACCGGAACAGTGCGGTCGGGTCGTGCATGAGCACATTGGTATCCAGCACGAAAAGACGCTTTCCGCGGATGTCTTTCTTCACCATGAAATGGCTCCTGGTCGAGCATGGCAGGGACAAAAAACGCCGCAGCCCCCGTACAGGAGCGCGGCGCGGGAATTGTGTTTCCGGGTGTTGGGGCGCGCGGGTCGCGGCATGGGCGGATGCTACAGTTCGCTGATCGCCCCCAGGACCGCATCCACATGGCCTGGCACCTTCACTTTGCGCCACTCCCTGCGCAGGATCCCTTCCCGGTCGATCAGGAACGTGCTGCGCTCGATGCCCATGACCTGCCTGCCGTACATGTTCTTCATCCTGATGACGTCGAACAGCCTGCACAGGCTTTCGTCCTCGTCAGACAGCAGGTCGAACGGAAAGCCGTACTTCTCCTTGAACTTCTCATGGGACCTGATGCTGTCTCGCGATACCCCGAGCACGGCCACGCCCTTCTTCTTCAGCTTGGCGTAGCGTTCGGTGAAATCCCTGCCTTCCGTGGTGCAGCCGGAGGTGTCGTCCTTCGGATAGAAGTACAACACTACGTGTTGCTTCCCCTTGAAGTCCGACAGCCGGACAGACTTGTCGCCGGTGGCGGGGCGCTCGAAGTCGGGGACGGGGGAGTCGAGGGTGACTTTGGACATGAAGGCGGGTCTCTATGTTTTCAGGTTGTTCCGGGGGGCAGCTGATAAGTGCGAAGTGTGAATTGGGAAGTGCGAAGTAGAGGCACTGCATTCCCACTTCCCAATTCACACTTCGCACTTATCCTTTGATCGGCTCTATCACCCCGTCCAGATTCAACTCGTCGCAGAAATCCAGGAAGTCGTCCCGGAGGGTTGCGATGTGCTCGGTGGCCGGAATCTCCACCGTGAGATGTGCGGCGAACATGGGCGTGGCCGTGTGGGCCGCGTTGTAGGCATGGGTGCTCATTTCCTGGATGTTGATGCCGCGGGCGGAGAAGAATCCGGCCAGCTGATGCACGATCCCCGGCTGGTCCAGGGCCACCACGTCGACCCCGTAGGGCATGGCGCGTTCGGCGAGCTTCCGGGGGCCGGTCCGCTGGGAGATGACCTCCAGGCCCGCCTGGCCGCGCAGGGTGTTCAGGGCCGTGTCCAGACGGCTCAGGGTGTTCCAGTTGCCGGCGGCCAGCATGATGATGGCGAAACTGCCGCCCAGCACGGTCATGCGGCTGTCCTCGATGCTGCAGCCGCTCTCCAGCACGGCCCGGGAGATCCCCTCGACCAGCCCCGGGCGATCCTCGCCGATGGCGGAGATGACCATGTGGGTACTGCGGTTCTGGTTCGACTTGGGGGTCATGGCAGGGCCGTCGCTGGCGGGGGAATCAGGGTCAAGCGTACCAGCTACCGAAGCCCTCGCGCTACGCCTGCCGGGCGCGGCGGGTTGCTTGATCCCGGGGGGGCGCGGTGAGTACCATGTCTCACTTGTCTCCTGCGGAGGTTCGGATGTTTCACGGCAGTATGGTGGCCCTCGTGACGCCCATGGACGAGGACGGTGCGGTGTCGGAGGCGTCTCTGGCGGGTCTGATCGAGTTCCACCTGGAACGCGGTACGGACGCCATTGTCGCCGTGGGGACGACCGGGGAATCCGCCACCCTGGATTTCGACGAGCATTGCCAGGTGATTCGCCGGGTGGTGCGGATGGTCGCGGGACGCATTCCGGTGATCGCCGGTACAGGCGCCAACTCCACCTCCGAGGCCATCGAGCTGACCCGTTGCGCCATGCAGGCGGGCGCCGATGCCTGTCTGCTGGTCACGCCCTACTACAACAAGCCCACCCAGGAAGGGCTTTACCTTCACCACCGGGCCGTGGCCGAAGCCGTGCCCATCCCTCAGATCCTGTATAATGTGCCCGGGCGCACGGCGGTGGACATGCACAACGACACCGTGGTGCGTCTGGCAGAGATCTCCAATATCGTGGGGCTGAAAGACGCCACCGGTGATCTGGATCGAGTCCCGGATTTGGTGGCCCGGTGCGGGGACCGCATCGACCTGTACAGCGGGGACGACGCCACCGGCATGGAATTCATGCTGGCCGGAGGCAGGGGCGTGATCTCGGTGACGGCCAATGTCGTCCCTGCGGAGATGCATGCCATGTGCGAGGCCGCCCTGCGCGGTGACCGTGCCGAGGCCGAGGCGGTCAACGCGCGTGTGGATCCCCTGCACCAGGCATTGTTCCTGGAAGCGAACCCCATACCGGTGAAATGGGCCCTGTACGAAATGGGTCTGATACCCGCAGGCATCCGCCTGCCACTGACTCCCTTGTCGGAACAATGCCGGGCACCGCTCAGACAGGCCCTGCAGGCGGCCGGCGTCACCCTCAACACCTGATACCCGAGTCCATGTCAGCCAAACGCATGTCTACAACGTCCCTCGCGGGGATTCTCGTCCCCGTGCTCGTGATTGCGCTCTCCGGTTGCGGCCTGCTGGGCGACCGTCGCGATGCCGCCCATGAACGCGCAACCGGCGGGCGTGCCCTGGAGGTGCCCCCCGACCTGCTGCCTCCGGAGTTGGATGCCACGTACCGGGTGCCGGCCCGTGAGGATGGCCGGGTCAGCGCCGTGGAGGCCGAACGGCGCGACCAACGGCCATCCGGCATCCTCGATGCGGGCCCTGTGCCCGAATCGACCCGCGTGGCGCTTCGCCAAGTGGATGACATGACCGTGCGGCGCGAGGGCAATGTGCGCTGGCTGGAACTGCGTGCGGTGCCCGACGGACTGTGGCCGGCGCTCCGGGCCTTCTGGCGTGATCAGGGTTTCGAACTGAGTCGGGATGAACCTGCCGTCGGCGTCATGGAAACCGAGTGGAAAGAAAGCCAGGCGGGTGTCTCCACAGGAGCATTTCGCGCGGCGCTGACCCGGGTGCTGGGTACCCAGCATGACGCGGGGTACCAGGACAGGTATCGCGTCCGCCTTGAGCGGGAAGACGGTGATGTGACCAATCTGTACCTGTCGCACCGGGGTGTGGAACAGGTCGTGGACGAGCCCGGGGTGGGTGGCATCCGGTGGGTCATGCGTCCCTCCGACCCGGACCTCGAGGCCGAGATGCTGACCCGCCTGATGGTCTTCCTGGGCCGTGAGGAGGGTGATGCGCGCCACATTGTGGACCTCGCTGCCGATGCGGCTTCAACCCTGCGCGAACGTGAGGCGGATGGCGAGCCGG
The DNA here is from genome assembly GCA_007120155.1 of Thioalkalivibrio sp. Lineage (GTDB taxonomy): Bacteria > Pseudomonadota > Gammaproteobacteria > Ectothiorhodospirales > Ectothiorhodospiraceae > Thioalkalivibrio_A. The sequence continues at coordinate 3,626 of SKOF01000341.1, forward strand.
GCCTGGAGTTGCGGGGTGAATTCGGCCAGGTCTGGCGGCAGGTGGGGCTGAGCCTGGACCGGGCCGGTCTGCTGGTGGATGACCAGGACCGCGCGGCCGGTGTGTTCCATGTGACCTACAGCCGGGAGGCCGCGGAGGCCGGTCCCGGCGGCGGATTCTTCAGCCGGCTGTTCCGCCGTGACCGGATCAGCGGGGACGGACGCTATCAGATCCTTGTGGTCCAGGAAGGGGACTGGGTGCGTATCACGGCCCTGGGTCGCGAGGGCGAGGCCCTCAGGGCGAGTGATGCGCGCAATGTCCTGGAACTGCTGCGTGACGAAATTCGCTGAGAGCCGGTGACCGCATCCTCTGCCCGATGGCCGCCCCGGATTCACGGCGCGTTTCCCTGGCCGCAGGGGGATGCTCCCGCCACGACGGGGGAACCGTCCAATGGCTGTTCAGGGCGCCATGGGCGCGGCTGATAACGATTTGGTGCAGGGGATCCGCTTCGCCGCGCTGGGCAGCGGGAGCCGCGGTAATTGCCTGGTGGTGTGTGCCGGCAGGACCCGGGTCATGGTGGACTGCGGCTTCTCCGTGTCCGAGACTGCCCGGCGGCTCGCGAGGCTGTCATTGACCCCGCAGGACATTGATGCCGTGCTCGTCACCCACGAACACACCGACCACATCGGCAGCGCGGCCGCTTTCTCACGTCGATACCGCAAGCCCGTGTGGCTGACCGCCGGCACCCTTGAGGTGCTGCGCGATACGGGCTTCCATGCGGCGCGGATCTTCCACGCCCACGAGCATCTGGCGATCGGTGATCTTCAGATCGAACCCTATCCCGTGCCCCATGACGCCCGTGAACCGTGCCAGTTTCTGTTCAGTGACGGCGATCGGCGCCTGGGACTGCTCACGGATGCGGGTTCGGTGACGCCTCACATGCGCCGTACCCTGGATGGCTGCGATGCCCTGCTGCTGGAATGCAATCACGACCGGGACATGCTGGCCGCCGGGCCCTATCCGGAGTTGCTCAAGCGGCGGGTGGGTGGTGACCGCGGGCACCTGGGCAATCATCAGGCCGAGGCCATGCTCGCGGGTCTCGACACCTCGCGGCTCAGGCATGTGATCGGTATGCACCTTTCGGAGAAGAACAACACCGAGGCGCTTGCCCTGGAGAGTCTCTCCCGTGCCCTGGGCTGTACACCGGACTGGGTGGGCGTGGCGCGGCAGGACGAGGGGTTTGGTTGGCGCGAAGTGTAGTGGGAAGGGGGGGATGAAGGGAGAAGTGGGAATTGGGAAGTGGGGATGAAGTGAGAAG
>SKOF01000217.1 GCA_007120155.1 Thioalkalivibrio sp.
CTCCGGAAGGCCCGTCACCTGAGTCTGCTGTTACCACTCCTGATTCTTCTCAGGAAGTACAGCCAGAAGGCCAGGAAGACACCTCTCCTGCTGCTGAAGAGACTCCTTCTCCACAGCCCGATGAATCTGTACACCCCGAAGACATTCCGGCTATGAGTCAGGAAGTATTTGATGATGGAGCATGGATGTTCGAGCTTCCGAAAGTAGGTCAGGATTTTAGTCCTGTTATCGTAGATATGCGTGCGTATTTGGTAGTTCCTTACGAAGGTACGCTTCACGATCAGAAAGGACGTCGGGTACAGGAAGGAACACCACTCTATGGCTATGTGATGGAAAGAATGTCTAAAGAGTATCCTGAACTTCATAAGCGTGTTTTGAATAAAGGTTTGGCGAACATTGACGGTATTCAGGTTGATGTAAAGCTGAAAGATGGTACCCGTAAATTTATCGTGGATGAAAATGGAGGTGTATTTGATGCTCGCAGCGGTGTGCCTATTGATAACCCTCAGCTTCAGAACCTGGCTCTTGTAAAAGCCGAGAACAATCCGGCTCGTATCTATAAAGAAAACGATCTTCATGTAGCGGTACTTTCCGATAATCGGATCATATCGTTATCGAAGAACCAGTTTGCAAACGAGATCTACCCCGAGTCTGATACTTCTCCTCAAACTCAGGGTATGCGTGAGAAAATTCTAACGGCTGTTCAAGCTCCTACTACTGAACAAACACCAGGAGTAATTTCTGCCCGTGTTACTGAGCAAGGCACACAAGTAGAATTTGAAATTATAGGTCCTAAAGGAAATAAAGGATTGCTTATCCGTGATCGTAACGATGAGCAGTATACATTCCTTCCTGTAGATAACCAGGATGGAACATATAGTAGTGCAATAAAAGTGACACCCCGTGCCCAGGTACAGCAATTGGTAGAACGGTATTTACCAAAAGAGGTACAAGACATGGTTGATACCTGGATCACTAAACAGCAAGAATCGGGGTACGCGGCCGAAGGTAGCGAGTTCAGTAAATGGTACAATGATACTTTTGTCCCTTTTATGGATAAAATAGACCAAGACGGAACTGTTGCTAAAACTATTGATGAGGTTCAGCAGCTACAGCAGGAAGAATCTGATCAAAGTTCTCAGGTTGGAGAGGAAACAGAAAGCGACACAACTCAAGATCCAGAAGTGTTTACTGAGTTTCCTGAAAATGTTAGCTTGGAAGCGGATAATGTACGAGCTCACTCTAAAGTTTACTACAAGTCTACCCGTAACAAGTACGGAGAAATGGGAGGTAACGAAGCTGCTACATCCTTCTTTGAAAACCCTGATTCTCCTGTTGTAGGTTCTCCTATAGAATTTGTACCTGTACTGGATGATTTTGTCGTTAAGCAATTACCGGACGAGATAGCGGAAGCCTATAAAAAGGGTACTCCTGTTGAGATCATAGGACCAGAATATTATATCGACACATCTAAAGGACGAAGACGTCTCAAAGATGATCAGCTTCCTCCAATAGCTGCATACGTATTAAATGACCAGGGGCAACGTATTCTTTCTTCCAATGAAGAAGTCCGTGTATTTCTCCCCCAGCCAAAGACAGTTCGAGGTAAAGGACGAAAAAAATCTGCAGAACGTGTCAAACAGGATACCGAATCCATAAGGAAGATTTTACGTAACCGGGCAGAAATGTACAATGCGTATCATGCCGGTAAAACGATAAAAAGCAAGATTACCTCTCGTGCATCAGGATTCCCTATCCGGTCTGCTCGTAATGCAGACGGTACACCCCGTCGAAACAGTGTGAGCGAGTATCTACAGTCTCTCAATGAGCAGAATGTCGATTATCGCTTTGGCGTGGTAAATCGTGATAAGACACCGGTTGATTTTAGTGGTACCTTTGCGATGGAAGTAGATGGTAATCCCGGTAACTTCCTGTTATTTATCCGTGGATTTGAAGGCAAGTACTACCCGCACAAATTGAATGTACGTCCGATTAATCGCCGGGAAGCCAATTTCGCAGCTTCCCTGATTCGAGGCTATCTCAAAGGAGAGATCGGGATGAATGATATGATCACTTCTGAGCTTTCTTCCAGTGTTAACGGTATGACATTCAAGGAGTTTTTTGACATTCTTGCTTTTCATGGCCAGGACGCGACCAATATCTACACCAAACAGCCCAATGATTACCGTAGAAATCGTACGATGTACTTTTCTACCGTTGGTGGAAACCGTTCATTCCGATTAGGAGATCGTAACTACACTGCAGAGAATATCGATCAGGAAGTACAGAAGATTGCTTCTCATATCATGGCTCATAAGAACCATCAGGTAAGCCGGTTCGGACTGCGCAGCGGTAACCGGTTATCAGGGCTTATCGGAAGAGATGCAGAAATCACCTGGTTTGATCGTAAAATTGACGCAGCCGCAGAAAACAGTTATGCAGATCTGTTATTTGAAGGTCCTGACCCTGCAGTAACTACAGAAGCTGAGCCGAGTACTCCTCCGCTTACACAGCCTTCTATTCATTTTGACAGTTCGTTTGAAACAACAGCTTCTGAAGGAGAAACACAGATTGTTACTGTAGAAGGTACCGAGTACAAAGTGTACCTGGACGAAGGCCGTATCGAGAATCTGTCTTCGGGCAAGTTTATTAATGCAATTTCTCCCAGAGGTAAGCAAGTGCTTAATCAAGTCAAATGGGATGAAACTACAGAAGGCCAGCAGGCGGAGCAACAGAAAGAAAATACTCAGAAAGAGCTGGATAACAAGTATGGGGAACACTTAAAAGGATTGAACCCGAAACGTCCGACACGTTTTAGTGCAGCTCCTTCCCGTAAAAAGAACCTGGATTTTGATATCCGTTCTGAGATTGAGAAAATTGAGAAGTTGCTACCACCGGGCGTTATAACTAATATTGATCCGAATATCAGTCTGTTTGCCAAACTTGCAGGCCATGAGAACCCTGCGGCTGTGTTGGGTATGTTTCATCGCGGTATGATCTATCTTTCCGAACATGCCCCTGAAGGCACAGCCTACCATGAGGCATTCCACGCCGTCTTCAATCTCTCATTAACGGAATCAACGCGCCGGCAGCTTTACGCTGAGGCGGCTGAGCTCTATGAACAACGTAATAAAAAGAAGCATGAGAACGATCTTCAACTTGAAGAATTCCTTGCTGATGAGTTTGCTATTTACATGCTTCGTGACGGAAACCATTCAGTAGCTCCGCAAACAAATGGTTTTTTCAGCCGGTTGTGGAACTGGCTTAAAAACCTGTTTACAAGCAAGAGCCATGTGGACAAGGTATTTTCTAATATCGAGTCAGGGTTCTACGCAGATGCTCCGCGTTATGGAAACGAGTTTGCAGAGACTCTTTCTACACGGTTCAAAGATGATTCCGATATCTTTACTCCTGATATCAAAGATGCGGTTGTTCGTAGCCTTGCTTATCAGGTAGCTGAAGCTGCTGATTTCCAAACTTCTGAAGATGTGACCAACATTGATCTTCAGTCTGTCCCGGATCTGATTGCAGGCTACTATATGGATTATTACGAGTCAGGAGATGTTAGGCGTGCCAATTTGTGGGGCCAGGCTTTGCTTCCAGGTAATCGCCAGAAACTGGTTGAGGGAGTCGAAGACTTTTTCCACAAACTCGGTATCCAGGGCAAGAACCACAAAGTCTTCGATTATGACATGAATGTTCGTCAGGAGTAAGATGATGTGGATTACAACCGGCGTGATCATAAAGAGCGTCTGTTTATCCCGACAGCATATGAGTACTCCAACTGGGATTCTGCAGGAGCCAATACCAAGTTAATGGTATCTATGCTTCCGAAAATCAATTCTACGCAAAAGACCAAAGAAGGGTTGTGGGATTACTCTATCAGTGAGATTACCGGTGATCCTGAGTTTGTTGATGGAGGGTTGGTGTGGAACCTGTTGATGGACGGGCTGAGTGACACAGTAACGGTATCCGGTATGCCTTCCTGGAACCAGCTTTTGTCTACAATACGAGAGCTTTCTGCAATCGAGCCTTCTCTGATTATTCTTGCAGAACGATTGGAAAGCGAAACAATGCCTCAGCATAAAAAGAATGAGTTCTTTAATGCTGTCGGAAGTAAGGTAGCCATGAATTTTAAGACTATGCTGGCAGGCCCTGATGAGAGGTACCGTGCTCCGGAATCTGACCCGACAACGGAAGCCGCTCCATTTAATGTGGCTATCTTTGATTCTGACCTGTATCGGGCAGGACGGCGAACACGTAACCAGTGGCAAAGTACTTTCCGTGGTAAGTTTTTTACGGTGACAGACAACCAGGTAAATCTGAATCGTACCAAACTGGAACATGCTGTGAATCATTACAAGCGTGCAAGGAATGCGTTTCAGGAGAATATCACTGATCAAAGTATTCAGGATTTTGTTGATACGCTGAATGTAGTAGGGTTGAATGTGGACTATCGTACGATCCGGTCTTATTTGGACATACAGGCAACTCCTGAAGGAGCTCGTAAGCAATTGTTTCGATGGACAGATGACATTTTTCTGAATCAGAAACTAAATAGTTTCTCTGTCATGGTTAACATGAAAGACCCTCTGGCAGCATTACGATCTGCGAATCCGTTCGGGCTGAAAGCCATGAGACTTCTTGCCCAGCATCATAATTATTCTCATCCTGAAACAGGAGAGAATACAATTTTGGCTGCCGAAGCAAAGTCTAAATGGAACTACTCTGAAGCCAACTATTACTTTGATACGTTAAACCGGTTAAAGAATGACCCTGCGTTTCTGGAATCCATGAAGAAAGAGCGTATGCTAAATAATCTCACGTTGTTACCACAGCTTCGAACCAGAGGTGCAGATATGAGATATTCTGTTGTTGCAAACGTAAAGTCCCGACGGTTACATGACGAAGGCCGGGATTAC
>SKOF01000557.1 GCA_007120155.1 Thioalkalivibrio sp.
GCGGAAGGCCCCTTCCAGATGCAGGTCTCGTCCCTCGACTACAACAGCTTCCAGGGGCTGATCGGCATCGGCCGCATCAGCCGGGGCAGGGTCAGGACCAACACCCCGGTGAAGGCCGTCGACCGGGAGGGCAACGTGCGTTCCGGACGCATCCTGCAGATCCTCGGCTTCAACGGGCTGGAGCGCGTCGAGGTGTCCGAGGCGCGGGCCGGCGACATCATCGCGTTTTCCGGCATGGACGAGCTCTATATCTCCGACACCCTGTGCGACCCGGCGTCCGTTGAGGCGCTCAAGGCACTTACCGTGGACGAGCCCACGGTGAGCATGACCTTCCAGGTCAATACCTCGCCGTTCGCGGGCAAGGATGGCAAGTACGTCACTTCCCGCAACATCCGGGAGCGTCTGTTCGAGGAACTCAAGCACAATGTGGCCCTGCGGGTGGAGGAGACCGAGGATCCGGACAAGTTCCGCGTCTCCGGCCGTGGCGAGCTGCACCTGTCCATCCTCATCGAGAACATGCGCCGGGAGGGCTTCGAGCTGGGGGTGTCCCGGCCCGAGGTGATCGTGCGTGAGCGTGACGGGGTCAAGGAAGAGCCCTACGAGATGGTGACCGTGGACGTGGAGGAGCAGCATCAGGGCGCCATCATGGAAAAGCTGGGCAGCCGCCGCGGCGAGCTGCTGGACATGATCCCCGACGGCAAGGGACGCGTGCGCCTGGACTACAAGGTCCCCTCGCGCGGCCTGATCGGCCTGCAGACCGAATTCCTCACCGCCACGTCCGGCACCGGCATCCTGCACCATGTGTTCGACAGCTACGGTGAGTACCGCCCGGGCGGGGTGGGCGCGCGCAACAACGGTGTGCTGATCGCCAACGGTGCCGGCAAGGCCCTGGGCTATGCCCTGTTCAACCTCCAGGAACGCGGCCGGCTGTTCATCGGCCACGGCGAGGAGGTGTACGAAGGCATGGTCATCGGCCTGCACAGTCGCGACAACGATCTGGTGGTGAACCCGCTCAAGGCCAAGCAGCTCACCAACATCCGCGCCGCGGGGACCGATGAGAACATCATCCTTACCCCGCCCATCCGCATGACCCTCGAACAGGCGCTGGAGTTCATCGAGGATGATGAACTGGTGGAGGTGACCCCCAGGTCCATCCGTATTCGCAAGAAGCTGCTGCTCGAGCATGAACGCAAGCGCGCGGCCCGCGCGGCGAGCTAGTCGCTGCGCGGAGGATGAAGGAAAAGTTGAAGGATGGAGGTGGAAGGATGAAGGTGGAAGGATGAATGGTCCCCCGGAGCGGGGGGATGGGCTGTTACTCCACCTTCATCCTTCCAACTTCATCCTTCCCGCCAAAGGCGGGTTAGTGTGTCCCACGCCTCATTACATCCGGCCGTCTTGGTGCTAACCTTTTGAAAAATGGTGGAGGGAGAGGCCATGCCAGGGTCCATTGGCGAGCACCCCGGGGACGGGGAGAACTACACCATCGAACGGCCCCGCATCCTGGTGGTGGAGGACTCTCCCACCATGCGCAAGGCCATTCGCCGGCTCCTCAGCAGCGATTTCCAGGTGCTGGAGGCGGACGACGGTGACACGGGTTGGGAGCAGATCCGGGACGATCCCAGCATCCAGGTGGTGTTTACCGACCTGATCATGCCGCGCATGAACGGCTTCATGCTGCTGCGTCAGATCCGCGAATCCATTCATGAAAGGATCAGCGGCCTGCCGGTCATTATCATCACCGGCCACGAGGATGACGAGAAGATGCGCCGCCAGGCCATGTCCCTGGGAGCGACGGATTTCGTCACCAAACCCTTTGATTCACTGGAGCTTCGTGCCCGCGCCAAGGCTCATGCCCGTTTCGAGCATACCCAGCGGCGCCTGCATCAGGCCACCCGGGCACTGGAACAGCACACCACGATCGACCCGCTGACCGGGCTGGCCAATCTCAATTATTTTCGCGAACACGGACCCACGCTGCTGTCCTTCGCCGTGCGTCAGGGCAAGGAGCTGTCCGTATTGCGTATCGATGTGGACCAGTACGAAGACCTGTTTCAGAAGCGCGGGCGCCAGGTGGCGGAAAAGATCCTGGTGAACGTGGCCAGTATCATCTCCGGCTGCGTGCGCGAGGAGGACACGGTGGCCCGTCTGGGGCTCGCCAAGTTTGCGGTCCTGATGCCCGGTGCCGGAGAGGAGATCGCCCGGCAGGTGGCCGGCAAGATCCACTCCCTCAACGAAAAATCCGGTTATCGCCTGGGCAATACGCGTTTCCGCATGACCGTGAGTGCCGGGCTGGTCACTCCTGCCCTGTATGAGCACCTGCAGTTCGAGGACGTGCTCAAGCTGGCCGAAGGCCGGCTGGCCCAGGCCCTGGCTTCCGGCGGCAACCGGGTGGTCTTTGACGAAGGCCCTCCTGCGGCGTCCCGGGCGGCTCCCGAAGGCCGCCGTGAGCAGCTTTCACTGGAGGAGGCCCTGGTGCTGCTGCGGGCCGGAGACACGGACCTGGTGAACGAACAGCTCAAACCCCTGGTGAGCAAGGTCCTGCCCCTGCTGGTGCATGCCAATCGCCAGTTGCGACTGGGCATGGATGGCAGTCTGCTGCAGCTCAAGCACCAGGTGCAGCGGCTGTGAGCCGGTCTCCATAATGGACGGGATTCACGGGATTTGCAGGATCTCCAGACGCCTTGATGAATATCCGGGTTAATCCCTTCAATCCCGTGAGTCCTGTCCATCGCGCCTTGTGTCCAGCCTGGAAAGCATGCGCAGGCCTCCCAGCATGGCGTGAACGCGTTCACGGATGATCGCCTCGCCTTCCTCGCCTTCCTCGCCTTCCTCGCCTTCCTCGCCCGGGAGATCGGGCAGATCCCAGACCTTCAGGCGTGCCGTGGCGGGCAGAGCAGGGCATCGCCGCCGGCTGTCGGCATCGAGCGGAATGACCAGGTCGGCCCAGTCAAGGGTGTCCAAACCGACGTCCTGGACGGACGCGCCGCGTGCTTCCATCCATCCGGCCCCGATATCGGCCGTCAGCCTTGTCGCCGTCTCGACGCGCCGGTCGCCGGGTCCGGCAAGGAACAGGACGTGCGCAGGCCGTTTGTACATCGTCTGTTCCCCCTGTCCTCACCCTTGCCCTGGTTTCCGATCCTTACCCCATCTCGCGGATCACACCGGTCACGATACCCAGAATCTCGATCTCCTCGTTCCTGAGTATGATGGGTTCCATCTCCGGGTTGGCCGGTTGCAGGCGAATGCCTTCGCGCTCCACGTAGAATTTCTTCAGGGTGACCTGTTCGCCGTTGATCATGGCGACCACCGTCTGTCCGTTTTCGGCGCTCTGTCGGCGCTCCACCACGATGATGTCTCCATCCTGGATGTTGTCTTCGATCATGGAATGCCCGCGAACGCGCAGGGCATAGGTGTTCCGGCGCACCATATGGGCGGGTACCGTGACCCGCTCGTTGTCATTGCACAGGTCCACGGGCAGGCCGGCGGCCACCCAGCCAAGGAGAGGGATCCGGCGCGTCTCGGCGGCATCCATCTCCAGGCGGCTCAGCCCCTCGGGCCACACGGGGCGTGACGGTTTCGGAATCAGCAGGTCAATGCCGGGCATGGATGGGCTCCTCAGGTCTGTGGCGTACTTGTGGGGATGAGGATAGCACGGCTGTTGATATTTACAGTAGATCACGAGGAATCCGGGTTTCAGTCGGGTCTTTTGTCGCCGCCGTGCCCTGCGTCCATAATGTCGCCCACCTTCTTCAGGAGCATGACCGATGCGCACACTCAAGGAGTATCCCGTCAACGAACTGAAGCTGGTCTATCGTGCCCTGCACGCCAGCCTTCCGGGAGAGCCGGACCTCATGGACAGCGAGCTTCTTGACGACTTGCAGCGCTTTCTGCAGGAACGCGCCACCCAGGACGGAGTGGATGTGTCCACCCACAGCCAGTGGGCGGCGTGGCTGGCGGACCGTTGAAGGAGAATTCAAGATTTAAGATTCAAGATTCAAAGGTAAGGGCGGCGGCGATGTTCAGCATCGCAAAAGATCCGCGTCCTTGAATCTTGAATCTTGAATCTTGAATCTTGATTCTTGAATTCTCCTCATTTCCGCCGGAACCTGCTGGAGCGTTTCAGCTCGACGAGGATGTCACGTTCCAGGCTGTCGAGGTCTTCCTTCTTCACCTGTGCGACGTCGCTGATCCATGCCGTGGTCTGGTTCCGCTTGTGGGCGAAGTAGTTGAGGATGAACTCTTCGGACATGAGCATGAAGCGAATGGCCTGGGCCGGATCCACCTGCAGGAAGGGGTTGCGCGCGATCTGCATGGCGGACTGCTCCTGCTGCTGGCAGTAGCGGTTGAGCAGGGTGTAGAGCGCCATGCGCGCTTCGCTGATGTTTTTCGGGACCTTGCTGCGGGTGAACGGGTGGAGACTTGCATCCACAATGGCGTCCAGCCACAAGGTCAGATCGTTTTCCGAAATGGCCACCTCCCGGGCGCGTTGCTCGGCCACCAGTTCGGAGATGCGCTGCTGGAGCTGCTCTCCCTCCTGGTTGGATTTGCCCCGGCTCACGGCGCGCCGCCAGATGGCCTGTGATTGCTCCAGTTCCTGACGCAGACCCTCAATCTGTTCCGCCAGTATGCGCGCCTCCTGATCGAGCATGCCCACCTGACGGGCCTTGGTCTGCATTTCGTGCTGGGTGACGGCGCTGCGGACCAGATAGTATCGGGCAAGCAGATGCTCGATGTCCTCGGCGTGTCCATGCAGCCGGGCCGTGGCCGCGCTAAAGGCATCCATGAGTTCATCCGAGGCGTTTTCCTCGCGCAGCAGCCGCGCTGATTCGGCGGTCTCCATCGCCTCGGTGCGTACATCCATCAGGAGGCCGTTCAGGGTCTTCACCTTGTTGGTGAGCACCGCCAGCGAGTCGGGATGGCC
>SKOF01000031.1 GCA_007120155.1 Thioalkalivibrio sp.
GTCTACGATTTCGGCGTCACCGGTTCCCTGTTCGGATTCGTGGGCCTGTGGGCCATTCCGCTGCTCCGTGACGTGCACGGGCTGGACCGCGGGGACGCCTCCGGCTACACCACGGTCGCGCTGGTGGCCTTCGCCCTGGGGTGCCTCATCTCCGGGAGTTTCTCCGACCGCCTGAGACGGCGCCGGCCGGTGCTGACGGGCGGGGCCCTCGCCTATGCCGGCGCGTGCGGCGCGTTTCTGATCCTGCCCTGGGGACCGGGCCCCGTGGCCTACCTGCTGTTCACGGTGCTCGGACTGTCGGCAGGCTGCTTCGTGGTGGCCTATGCACAGGCCAAGGAGGTCACCGCTCCGGCGCTCTCGGGCATGGCCATCGCGCTGGTCAACACGGGCCTGTTTCTCGGCGCGGCACTCTTTCAGCCCCTGTTCGGGTGGATGCTGGACCTGGGCTGGGACGGCACCATGGTGGCCGGCGTGCCGGTCTACGCAGCCGCCGACTACCGCAACGGCCTGCTCCTGCTGTTCGGCTTCGCCCTGCTGGCCGTGGCGGCGAGCTTCGGTTTCAAGGAGACCCGCTGCCGGAATATCGCCCTGGAAGGGCGAATTCAAGGTTGAAGATTCAAGATTCAAGGGCTGGACATCACAATCTCTTGAATCTTGAATCTTGAATCTTGAATCTTGAATCTTGAATCTTCAACTGCGCACACGGAGGTGCAACCCCATGCCCATCACCGACTGGCCCGCAGACGAACGTCCTCGGGAGAAACTCCTCAAGCGCGGCGCGGCCGCGCTTTCCGATGCCGAACTCCTGGCCATATTCCTGCGCACCGGGGTGGCCGGCCGCACGGCCGTGGATCTCGCCCGGGATCTGCTCTCGCGATTCGGCGGCCTGCGCCCCCTCCTGCAAGCGGACCTCAACGCGTTTTGCGCCGCGCGCGGGCTCGGGCAGGCCAAGTACACGCAGCTTCAGGCCGTGCTGGAGATGGGCCGGCGGCATCTGTCGGAGACACTGGCGCGCGGTGAAGCACTCGGCAACCCGGATGACACGCGCCGCTATCTGTCGGCGCGTTTGCGGGATTACCCCTTCGAGGTCTTCGCCTGCCTGTTCCTGGACAACCGGCACCGGGTGATCGCCTTCGAGGAACTGTTCAGGGGCACCATCGACGGCGCCAGCGTGCATCCCCGCGAGGTGGTCCGCCGCGCGCTGGTCCACAATGCCGCCGCCGTGATCCTGGCGCACAATCATCCCTCCGGGGTGGCCGAGCCTTCGCGCTCCGATGAGGCCATCACCCGGCGCCTGCGCGAGGCGCTGGCGCTGGTGGACATCCGGGTGCTGGATCACGTGGTGGTGGGCGATGAACTGGTGTCCTTCGCGGAGCGGGGGCTCCTGTAGCCGCACGGGGTCAGCGTGACTTGCGCGGGGCCTTGCGGCGGGCGCCCGGCCCGGCCGGGGATCTGCCGGGTGGCCGGCGGGCGGGTTTTCCCGGGTCGCGCCTGCCCTTGGGCGCCTTCGGTGCCGGCTCGCCCGCCGGCCGCAGACCCAACCGGCGGCCACACACCCACACCCCCTGCAAATGCCTGAGCAGCGGCCGCGGCATCTCCGAGGGCAGGTCCACGGTGGACATCTCGTCGCCGATGTCGATATGCCCGATGTACTGGCTGTCGAGGCCCGCCTCGTTGGCGATGGCGCCCACCAGGTTGCCGGGCTTGAGGCCGTGGGCATGGCCCACCTCCACCACGAAGCGCTCCATCACCACCTCCGGATGCCCCTTGAGCGGCAACGGCGCCTCCGACAGGCCGCCGGGTTCACTGCCCCTGCGGGTCCGTGGCCGTTCATCACGCCTGGCGCCCGCTGCCTCGCGCGGGGCGGGCGGCGGAGGGGCGGCTCGTTCATCCAGCAGCAGGGGTTCCTTGCCCTGTGCAAGCCTTGCCAGGGCGGCGGCGATCTCCAGCGCGTCCGCGCCGGTCTCCTGCTGGTAGTCGGTGACCAGTTCGAGAAACGGCTCCAGATCATCGGCTTCCAGGGCGTCGGCAATGCGCGCCTTGAAGCGCGCGACGCGCTGGGTGTTCACGTCACCCGCGGTGGGCATGTGCATGGGTTCGATGGGCTGGCGCGTGGCCCGTTCGATGGCCTTGAGCATGCGCTGCTCGCGGGGCGCCACGAACAGGATCGCCTCGCCCATGCGCCCGGCACGGCCGGTGCGGCCGATGCGGTGCACGTAGGATTCGGTGTCATGGGGGATGTCGTAGTTGAGCACATGGCTGATGCGCTCCACGTCCAGCCCCCGGGCGGCCACGTCGGTGGCCACCAGGATGTCCAGTTGCCCCTTTCTCAGCCGCTCCACGGTGCGCTCCCGCTGGTTCTGGGGGATATCGCCGTTCAGCGCCTCGCAGGCATGGCCACGGGCGGTGAGGCGTTCCGACAGCTCGATGGTCTCCGTCCGGGTGCGCACGAAGATGAGCATGGCGTCGAAGGGCTCGGTCTCCAGCAGCCGGGTGAGCGCATCGAGCTTGTGCAGCCCGCTCACGCGCCAGTAGCGCTGGCGGATGGTGGTGGCGGTGGTGGTGGCCGAGCGGATCCGTACCTCTTCGGGGTCCTTCAGGTGCTTGTGCGCCACCCGGCGGATCACCTCGGGCATGGTGGCCGAGAACAGCGCCACCTGCCGTGCCGGCGGAGTCTGTTCCAGGATCCACTCCACGTCGTCGATGAAGCCCATGCGCAGCATCTCGTCGGCCTCGTCCAGTACCAGGGTGCGCAGGGCATCCAGTTTCAGCGTACCGCGACGCATGTGATCCATCACCCGTCCCGGCGTGCCGACAACCACCTGGGCGCCCCGGCCCAGCTGCTTGAGCTGTACACCGTAGGGCTGGCCGCCGTAGATGGGCAGCACATGAAATCCGGACAGGTGGCGCGCGTAGACCTGGAAGGCCTCCGCCACCTGGATGGCCAGCTCGCGGGTTGGCGTGAGCACCAGCACCTGGGTCCGGGTGTCGGCCAGTTCCAGACGCGAGAGCGCCGGCAGGGCGAAGGCCGCCGTCTTGCCGGTGCCGGTCTGGGCCTGACCCAGCAGGTCGCGGCCCGCAAGCAGGGGCGGAATACCCTGGGCCTGGATGGGGGTCGCCTGCTCGTACCCGGTGTCGACAATGGCCTTGAGAACAGGCGTTGTCAGGCCGAGGGTCTCAAAGCCGGTCGGAGAGTCGATGTCGGTCTTCAATGTGAGGAATCCGTAAGGCGTGCGGCGGGTGCGAAGGGTGGGATCTGGCGGTCATTATAGCGGGCCGGCGTCCTGGGTCGCCCGTACTTTGACGCCGGCCCCACCTTCGGCCACACTCCTCTGGATTGGTTCAATCAATCGGTGGCAGTGCGCCGATACCGGCGTCACGGGGATGACTGACGGCATGGGTGAAGACCTGGGAAAACTCATTCTGCGCGTCACGCTGGGCGTGCTGATCCTCATGCACGGGATCCACAAGCTGATCCATGGCGTGTCGGGGATCGAGGGGATGCTCGCGGGCGCGGGACTCCCCGCATTTCTCGCCTACGCGGTCTACGTGGGGGAGGTGGTCGCCCCGATCCTGCTGATCATGGGCTGGTACGCGCGTATCGGCGCGGTGCTGGTGGCCGTCAACATGGTGGTGGCCATCGCGCTGGTCCATCCCGCCGAACTCCTCGACCTGACCCGTCATGGGGGCTGGGCGCTGGAGCTTCAGGGCATGTTCCTGTTCAGCGCGGTCGCCTTGGCGTTCATGGGCCCGGGGCGAATCAGTATCAACAACAGGTGAGGCGTGAGGCGTGAGGCGTGAGGGGTTAGGAGTCAGGAGTCAGGCGTAAACCCGGCTGCACGGGCTCCCGGCTGGGGCCTTACCCTTGCCCTTCCAGCATATAGAACGCCCTGTCTTCCGTCGTCGCCCCGCGCAGCGTGCATACCCGTGCCGCGAAGCGGGCCGCGCGTTCCAGGATCGTCTCCCAGTCCCAGCCGTGGATGAGGCCCATGAGGGTGACGGCGCTGAATGCGTCGCCGGCGCCGACCGTGTCCACGAGCCCCTCCACGGGCGGGGCGGGGCGGGCGATCCACGTGCCGTCGGCACCCGCCACCAGTGCACCCTCGGAGCCCCGGGTCAGGATGACCGCGTCCAGATCGAAACGTGCCAGCAGCCCGTGTACGCGCGCCTCCCGACCGGCATCCGGATCCACGGACAGCGCGGCCAGTTCATCGTCATTGAGCTTGACCCATGTTGCCCCGGCCATGAGCGCGTGCACGGTATCCGTGTCCCACCACGGGTCACGCAGATTCACGTCCATGAAAACCCCGCCGGTCATGCTCCCCTTGAGGGTGGACAAGGCATGCCGGGCACGGACCTCGCGAACCGCCAGGCTTCCGTGATAGAGGATGGAGTTCTCGCGCCCGGCCACCGCCCGGAGCGCCTGGTCCGCGTTCACGTGATCGTAGGCCTGATCCGCGACGATCTCGTAACCGGGTTCGCCGCTGTCCAGACTGACCCGCACCGTTCCCGTGGGGTGATCGGGATCCGTTTGCAGACCGCCCGCATCCATGCCCCAGCGGGCCATGAGGCGCTGCACGTCCCGCCCCGGTTCATCCTCGCCCACCGCCCCGACGAACAGCGGCCCGGCTTCGAAGCCCGCCAGGTTCCAGGCCACGTTGAACGGCGCACCCCCCAGCACCCGACGGTCCGGAAAACAGTCGAACAGCACTTCGCCGAACACGACGGGTCCGGGAGAGGCGGAAGGGTGTGATGTAGCGTCGGTCATGGCGGGTGGTCCCTGATTGTCAATTGTCAGTCGTCAGTTGTCCGTTGTAAGAACCCGTTGACATGCCTCGGGGGCCGATCACGCTCCTGACAACTGACAACTGACAACTGACAACTGACAACTGACAACTGACAACTGACAACTGACA
>SKOF01000391.1 GCA_007120155.1 Thioalkalivibrio sp.
GAGTGAAACACGGCAACCTCGGTACCATCGCTGCGCACCATGAGGTTGTCGTCACTGCCGGCGATGATTCGGCCGCTATCGATGCAGGCCGCCACCACCGACGCCGGCGCCTCGCTGGTGTAGCGGTTCACCAGGGGAAAGATCCGCTCGAATGGCTCGCCCCGGGCCTCGCCGGACGACCATCCTGTCATGGCCTCCGCAGCCGAGTTGAGGGATTCGATGCGCCCGTCCCTATCCGTGGTGATCACCCCGTCACCGATGGAGCCGAGGGTGATCTCCGCAAGACGCTGCTGCTCGAACAACTTCACCACGATGCGGCGAACCCGCGCAGCGGTGAAAACCGCCACGCCGCCCACGAGAACCACCATGATCACCGACACCGTCAGATCACGCCGGTTCCGGTGTGCCACGGGATGCAGCGCGTTATCCACCGCCAGGCTGATCGCATCGGAAACGCCGATCACGGAGTCGATGGCATGGGTCGAGCGCTCCACCCATTCGCTGCCCGACATCGGATACCGCCCGCTTTCGAGGGCCCTGTGCACAATGCGTCGATCCTCGGCGAAGTGTTCCTGGAACTGCTCCTGCATGGCCGAGACGGCACGGGTGACAGCCGAGGGAAAGGCGTTACTGTTCAGGTACTGTTCGAATTCGGCGGTGTAATGATCGATCATCAGCGAGAGGTGACGTGCCTGCGCAAGGGCCTGGTCGGGCAGCGGCCGACCCGCGCTGATGAAGTAGGCCAGCAGACCGCGCTCCCGGCCCGAGTACTCGCTCAGCATCCAGGAGAGTTCGCGCGCCCTGCGTGCGTGTTCGACGGTCAGGAGTTCCCGTGGCATCGGTGTCGAGACAGCCATACCCACCGTGTAGGCGGCGGCGATGGTGCCGGTGGCCGCGTCGAACCACTGCTCGTGATCCACCCTGTCCGGGGGCCCCGTACCGGCATCGATGCGGTCCCGCAGGTCGAGGATCCGGCCGTAGTCCGTTCGGAGCCGGTCCGTACTGTCGGAGAGGAACCGGTCGCGGGAAAGACCGGCGGACAGCGACTCGAGCCGGGCATGGAGGCGATCCCACCGGCTGTCGGTAACGCTTCGGACCGCCTCCAGCCGCTGCCTGAGCGTGTCGCGCTCATGGGGCGGGGCGCCCAGAAGCGCCATGGTGAAACCGCGCTCCCGGGCCAAGGCCATGGCGAAACCGATGGTCTCGATACTGAGGCGTTCCGCCTCCTGCACCACCTGCATGTCGCGGTATTCGTGATGGACCACCACCGCCATGCGGCCCGCGAAGCTGAGCACCGCCACCACCAGGAAACCCAGCGCGACCAGGATGAGCCGCTGTTGTCTGAGCGTCCCGTCCTGCATCCGGCTCATGGATGGCCTGTCCACGGTCATCCGTGTCGCCGTCCGGATGCGGTCGGTTGATCCGGCCCATACGCCGCCCGCACGCATCGCGGGCAGTCAGGCGTCCGACTGGGACTTCGGTGTGCAGAGGTCATCCGATGCACCTTCCACTGTCCACGATGGGGGCACGCGGGTTACAGCCACACGGCCGGCGAAGGAGACATCGTCACCCCGTGGACCCTCGAACTGACGGACCAAGATGCCCCCGCTCTCCGAACACAGCATAGCGTTGGCGTCCATCGTTTGACGCAAGGAACGGTACGAACGGGAATTACCTCATGGAATACAGGGAAGATTTCCCGTCACGGCGAGATCAGGCCGGTCCTGATGGCCAACAGCACCATCTCGGTCGTACTCGTGATGCCAAGCCGCCTCTTGATCCGGCTGATGTTGTTGGAGACGGTCTTCGCGCTCAGGTGGAGCTGCTCGGCAATCCTGGCGGTACTCTTGCCTTCCGCCACGTGGCGCAGGATCTCGAACTCCCGGGGGGAGAGCGTGGAGAGCAGGTTTTCTGTGCCCTTCAGGTGCTCGAGCGCCACGTCCTGCGCAATGATCGGGCCGAGGTACAACTTGCCCCGCGCCACGCGATCGACCGCCTCGACGAGCACGTCGGCCCCGGCCTCCTTGAGAACGTAACCCAGCGCGCCCGCCTCCAGCACGCGCCGCACCAACAGCGTGCTGCGGTGCATCGAGAACACCAGAATACGTGCCCTGGGATCACGGGCAACGATGCGCCGCACCACCTCCAGGCCGCTGATCCCGGGCAACGACAGGTCGATCACCATCAGGGTCGGACGATGCTGCGCGTAAAGCCGGCCGGCCGCCTCGCCGGAATCGGTTTCGGCGACCACCCGCATGCCCGGCCTTGCCTCAAGCAGACGCTTGAGACCGGCGCGCACCACGGCATGGTCCTCGACGAGCAGGATATCGACGGGCGACGGATTCAACGGCGCCCACCAGTTGCGGGGGGAACCGCGTCGAGCGGCACCGACACGAGAATGCTCAGGCCATGCCCCGGGCGCGAACACAGTTCGAACATGCCGCCGTGGGATGCAACCCGTTCGCGCATGCCCAGCACGCCGAGCCCCATACGCACCTCCGTCGGCTGGATGCCCGCCCCGTCGTCGCGCACCATGAGATGGACCCGGCCTCCGGAGCGGGCGCATACCTGTGCATGACCGGGGGCATCAGTGGCGGGTTCCTTCGCCCCGAACGCGCCCTCGGCCGGATTCGGTTCCGGAGGTTCGCGTACCAGGCAGATCCGGACCTCACCGGCACGGGCGTACCTGGCGATATTGGTCAGTGATTCCTGCACGATACGGTAGAGATCAAGCGCCAGATGCTCGTCAAGCCCCTCGAATCCGGCTTCCGGGGCGCTGAATGCGCAGCGCACCAGTGGATGACGCCGCCCCCAGTCGCCGATCTCCTGGCGCAATGCGTCGACCAGGCCAAGCTGATCGAGTTCCAGGGGGTGCAAGCGGCGGGTGACGGCCCGCGCCCAGCATTGGGCGCGGGCCGTCAGGTCCATGATGTCGTC
This sequence comes from Thioalkalivibrio sp., assembly GCA_007120155.1. Lineage (GTDB taxonomy): Bacteria > Pseudomonadota > Gammaproteobacteria > Ectothiorhodospirales > Ectothiorhodospiraceae > Thioalkalivibrio_A. Next base: position 2,938 of record SKOF01000391.1, read on the forward strand.
CACGGCGGCCGCCACGGTATCCGTATCCGTATCAGGGGCCAGAATGCATTGCGCGTGGAACCGCATAGCCGTCAGGAGCTGACCCAGTTCGTCGTGCAGTTCCCGCGCCAGACGCTTGCGCTCCTGCTCCCGTGCGGCAATCACGTTGCGGGCCAGCCAGCGGTTCTCCTCGAGCACGCGGTGCAGCTGCCGCTGGGTGACCTGCTGGTCCGTGATGTCCCGGCCCACGCCTCGATACCCGAGGAAACGCCCCTCGGCGTCATGGCGCGGCCGGCCGGTCAGCGACAGGTATCGCGGCCGCCCGGCGTCCGGCCGCCAGTGGATGGTCAGTTCGTGAAACGGCCGGTGGTTCTCCAGGGCCGCGAGGAACTCCCGCCACTCGGGTGTATCGACGACATCGTGGCTGCGATGGCAGTCCTCGCAGGACGTGCCGATTGCGGCGAAGGGATCGACGCCCAGCAGTTCACGGGCGTTGGGCGAGAGATAGATGAGCCGCAGATCGGGCCCCAGTTCCCACAGCCAGTCGGCGGCGATGTCCGTGAATTCACGCAGGCGCGCCTCGCTGGCCTCCAGCCGGGCCCGGTCGGCATCGCTCGCGGTGATATCGAGCACCGTTCCCAGCACTTCAGTGATCTGGCCGTGCCGGTCCATCAGCACTTCCCCCCGGCTGTGCACCACGCGCAGGGAACCGTCGCGAGCCGTCAGATGGTGCCTGAACTCAAACTCCCGCGCGAAACCGTCCAGGGCAACCCGCAGGGTATTCACCAGGCGGGCCCGTTCTTCGCGTGGCACGCGCCTCAGCAGGGCGCGGTAACTTGCCGTTTCACCCGGCGGGTCGCCCAGCAGGTGCCACAGCTCCTCGGACCAGCGGAAACCGCGCATGCGCCGATCCCACACCCAGTAACCGAGGTGAGCGATGCGCTGGGCCGCCTTGAGTACCGAGCCCGTGCGGCGCTCGGCATTGCGCGCCTTGACCCGCTCGGTCACGTCGCGAAACACGCCCAGCAGGCATGTCTGCCCCTCCAGTGTGATCCGGGATGAGGAGATATCCGCCACGAACACGGTACCGTCGCGGCGCAGCACGGGTATTTCGGTGCTGAAATGCGTCAGTCCGGCGGCATGGTCCCGGAAGGCATCCAGCACCCAATTCCGGTCTCGGGGAGGATGAAGGTCGGCGATGTCACGGGTGAGCAGTTCCTCCCGGGGCCTTCCCAGCATGCGGGACATGGCTTCGTTGGCAAAAACCAGCTGACGACTGTCCGGGTCGACCACCAACAGTCCGTCGGTGGCGGCATCGACGATGGTGCGAAGGCGCCGTTCGGAGGCCCTGAGCCTGTCTTCGGCGGCACGTTGCGCCGTGATATCCGTGATATACGCCTCGAACCCCGTCAGGCGCCCGTCGGCATCATAGAGTCCCGCCAGGTCGATCAGCGCAATGACTGTCTCCCGCGAGCCGGCGCGGCGCAGCCGGAACGGCTCATGGTGCAGATAGGTGAGCTGATGAAGCTTGCCGACCAACTCCTCGGCCTGGCCCGGGTCCTCAAACAGATCCGCGAATGCCGGTGTACACGGTGCATTGCCGTCGGGCAGCCCGAACAGGCGACGGGCCGCCGGATTGGCGTAGATCATGCGCTGCCGATGATCGAACTGGACCAGGGCCTGGTGCATGCGCGTCAGGCGGCGGACGAGTGTACTGCGGCAATCGGAATCCGGGCAGGCAGGCGTCGCCTTGCGGTTCCGGCTCAACTCAGCGGGCATGGGATCTTCTACTCTGTTTCAAGACGGGTACGAATTCCTGCAGACGCGATCTCAATATGCCCCCGACCGCCCCGCCGGCGCCAAGGCGCGAGGCTCCGGGCATCAAGGCCCCGCGTGACACCGGGCGAAGCGGGCCGGCAGAGGCATGCAACCGGGACCGCTCCGGTTCTTTGACCCTGTATACCATGTGGTCTGTGGAAGCGGATAC
>SKOF01000152.1 GCA_007120155.1 Thioalkalivibrio sp.
CCGTGCGCACCGGCGTGCCCGCCCAGTGGGTGAACCCGGACACCGGCCACCGGTACACGGTAGTGCCCACCCGCACCTACGAGACCACCGCCGGACCCTGCCGGGAGTACGCCATCGACGCGATCGTCGGCGGGCGCGTGGAGCAGGTCTACGGCACCGCATGCCGTCAGCCCGACGGCAGCTGGCGGATCCAGAACTGAATCCCGGCGCGGGCCTGCGCCGACGCTCATCGCGGTCAGCCGGTGGCGGGCGGGCCCGCACCGTCCGCATGCCTCAGACGCGGCGCACGACCCAAACCACACGCCCGACCACGCGCAGCTGCGCGGCCTCCTGGTCGGTGATGTGCTGTTCTACGTACTGCGGGTTGTCACTGCGCACCCACAGGCCGCCCTTCCAGTCGACCTGCAGACGCTTGGCGACCACGTGGTCGTCCAGCTGAATCACATAGATCGCATCTTCGGTCACGCCCCGCTCACGGGTATCCACCAGGAGCAGGTCGCCATCGGCCACGGTGGGCTCCATGGAATCGCCGCGGGCACCCACGAGCACCAGGCTGTCGGGCTGCAGACCCTCGCGCGTCAGCCAATCACGGCGGAACGCCAGACGCTCCACGGCCTCCTGCTGATCCGCCACTGTCTCATCGGTGGTGTCCGGCTGGATCTCGTACCGGGGGATCAGTTCGAACTCCCCGAACGCCGCGGGATGCAGCGTACGCACACACCCGGGCGCGCCGTTGCGTCCGCTGTCGCGCACGGGCAGCTCGCCCGTGGCCAGCCACCCCACACGCACACCGGCAGCCTCGGCGATCATGATGAGCTTCTCCAGCCCCGGAAGCGATCCCTCCAGGTACTTGCGTACCAGGCTGTCGCTCATGCCGCACTCCTGCGCGAACCGAAAAACAGGCTGATCGCCGATTGCCATGCGCAGTCGCCTCGCGAAAGCGGTTCCCACGCTCTCCTCTTCCGGGGCCTGATCCGAAAGCGAACTCTCCAGCCGCTCCAATGCTTGCACCTTGCTCATAAGACACCACCCCAAGGCCTGTGCGCACTCCGAAGCGCGCCGAGAGCCAAACGGAAAATTCCAGCCTTCCAGCGACGACGCGCGCCGTCTGCATCAGGCCGCTCACTCAACACCTTCCTGCCATGTCGCGTCGAGAGCCCCATCCCTTTGCGCCTGGAGCGCAAGGGCTCATGGCCACCGTGACGTCCGGCGTCACGTCCTTCCCCGAACGCTCCCGTTGTGAATCCAGACGTACCACCCCGCATAAAACTGTTCCCGGCGTCCGTCCCCTTGCGGTTGCGACGGACTGTTCTGAACGGTCGGGATCCGGAAAGCGGGTCGTGTCGTCAAGCGCCAGACAGGTTGTACATGCCCACATCCCCGTGGCGCATCGTTCGTTCCCTTTTTTCATCGCGATCTTCCCTGTCCGTATCGATTATGGCCCTACCCCACTTTTTTTCTCAACCTGTCTCCATTCTTTTCTTCCCCGTTTTCTTTCGTTTCTTTCGGAGAAAGACGCCACACGAGAACAGAAGGCAGATCAGCCTGTAGTTTTCGGTGTGCGGCTCCGATAAGCTTGGAGGCAAGTCTTCGACGCATCCGAAACGCGCAGCACACACCAGTAACGCGCGATACCCACACCAGGGGACGAGGTCCTAATCATGTGGATTTATGTCATCGTAACCGGTGCTATTGCGTGGCACGGTCTTACGTACCGCGACAAGAACGGCGACCGCCCGGCGGTCCACCTGCTGTTTGGCTGCATTGCGCTGATGTTCTGTCTGCGTTTTCTGCTGGTGGACATCATGGGCCTGCCCATTCCGGGGGTTCCCATCTCCCACTGAACGCGCACGCCAAGTACGGTGCGGCCCTGGCGGCACACTGCCTCATTGACCCGCGGCCGCATGGACGGGCGCATCATCGGCGGCGATACGGCCGCTGGGCGGTATCCTCCTCCGGCATGCTCAACAGCCGTTTCCCTTCAGGCAGGGCCAACTGCGCGCGAAGATAGTCCGCGCGGTCCCGGATCGTCGGTGGGCCCGCTGCGTCCATGTGCAGCAGACGGGTGATCCAGCCCGGTCCATCGGCCACTGAAGCGTCAAGGTACAGGGCATACTCGTAGTCCTCGAGCGCTCGCCGGTGCTCGCCCATGCGATCGAAGGCAATTCCCCGGTTCGCATAGGTGCCGGCAAACTCCGGAGCTCGGGCAATGGCGAGGTCGAAATACCTCAGGGACTCCTCGGGGCGCCCCTGCTGCAGCAGGGTGCGGGCCTTGCCGCGTATGGCCTCCACGCGATCGGGGTCCGCCCTGAGAACCTCACGGTACTCATTGAGTGCGCGCTCGTAGCGGGCGTCCGCGAACGCGCGTTCCGCCGCAAGCAGCGCCACATCGCCCGGCGCCGGATCCGAGCGCAGAGCATCAAAGATGATCCACCCGATGGAAAGCACCAGGGCGGCGATCGCCACCCGGGTCAGGATTCGATAGCTTGCGTCATCCATAGTCGGGGATACCTGCGATATTCGCACTGAAGAAGAAGGAAAAAACCAGGCAAATGAAGGTCGCCAGGACCCACGCCCTGCGCCGCTGGCCGGCGAGTTCCTCGTCCGACAGGGTCCTTTGAAGCCTGAGCTGCAGGCGGCGCACGCTGAAATTGAAGATCAACTGACGGACAGGAAAGGACAGGAGGATCGCGAACACGATCACATACAAGGCAAAACCCCAGGTTGTCACTGCCGCCCTCCGTTATTCACCAACGAAAGAAGGCGGCGGGCAGGGAAGACCCGGCCCGCCGCCCTCGTCTTGCCCGGGCTCAGGTGGTTGCCTTCAAACCATCGCCCAGCTGAACATTACCGTCCTTCTGCGGGGTGGATGCATCCTCATCGTAGAGGATCTCGATCTCCCGCCTCGGCACGGTACTCATCTCCATCTTGTAGCACAGGAACCAGAGCATTCCGACGCCGAACAGCCAGCAGATGATCTGGTACACGTAGATGGACGGGAATCCGAACACCCACCAGGTGGCCGGGTTGTTCGGATCGCCGAACAGGTAGGTCCCGATGAGGTTGCCCGGACCGATGGCGAAGATGTAGTAGATCGCCACGATGCCCCACGCCACCGGAATCAGGCGGCGCTTGTCTTGGGGCAGACCCGCATGCTCACGCAGCCAGCTGTGGAAGCCCATGCGGTGCTGCGTCTCCCTGGCATCCTGGGTCACCGCCGAGACGGCGATCGCGGTCAGCATGTTGAGCACGATACCCCAGCCGCCGGAGTGGATGGTGAGCGGCCACCGGCCCCACGGCACGTCGATACCAAGCGCGGCGACCACGGAAAGTCCCAGATTCTCGGTCATGAGCACGGCGATGATGCCGACGATCAGGCCGGCCACCACACCCTGTCGCGTGAGCCAGGACCAGTAGCACACGGCGATGAGCGGCACCCACATCTGCAACCCGAGGGCGACCGCCATGCCTCCGAGCAGCACCAGTGCATCGGTCGTGAATGTCGCCACGGTCAATGCCGCCAGCACAAGGAGCGTCACAACACCCCTCCCCACCTGCTTCTGCATGTTGTGACTGACGTTGGGGTTGATGAAACGACGCAGCACGTCACGGGTATAGATACCGCTGGTGGTGGACATGTAGGCCGCGCCCGTCGACTGGAAGGCGCCCAGTGCGCAGACCGCGAGCAGACCCACGAACCACGGTGCGACGGCCTCGAGCAGGCCCATCAACTGCGGCACCAGACCGGAGTCACCGCCGCCCTCGCGACGCAGGTCCACCCAGCCCGCCACTTCACGCGGATCCTGCCCGGCGCGAAGCGCCGCGAGCCCCTGGTCGATCTGCGCAGCGACCTGGTCGCGGCTCAGCTCCGGGTTACGCGTGGCGATCAGGCCACGCTGCAGGACCACGTCCTCGGGGGTGGCGTACAGATCCCGGTACTGGCCGAGGGTTTCCTCGTACTCCGGGTTGTAGATATCGCGCACCAGATCCGTGTTGGCGCCCAGGCCGTGCCCGGCCATGGCCTGCACGGCCAGCAGCACGACGATCACCGCACCGGAGATCAGGCCGGAGGCCCAGGTCTGCTGCGGCGCGAACGGACGCGGATCCTTGTTGGAGAAGGCCCACATGGTGAACGAAGGCGAGGCCATGATGCCGGCCATACTCATCATGTAGCTGAGCACCATCACCGAGGTCCAGGCGCCGCCCTGGGCATCACCCACCCCGCTGACCCACTGGATCACGCCCGGCGTCGCCACGTAACCGCTGTGCCCCGCCGGCGTCAGCCCCGGGCGCCCCGCGCTCTCGCCGCCGGTGACCAGGTCCCACTGACTGGCTGCCGCGATGCTGCGCGCCAGATCCCCGATGGAGCCCATGTAGGAGATGGCGATGAAACTGATGGCGGTCATGCCGAACAGAAGGAGCACACACTGCAGGGCGTCCACATAGGCCACGGCGCGAAGCCCGCCGGAAGCCACATAGAACAGTACGACCGCTGAAAGCGCCCACATGCCGAAGGTCACCCCGAGGGCGCCATCGGTGAGTACGTTGAAGAGGAAGCCGGACGCACGCAGCTGGATGCCCAGGTAGGGCACCGCAAAGATCGTGGCCACGATGACCACCAGCCACACCATTGTGTTGCTTTGGAAGTAGCTGTGATACATCTCGCCGGGCGTCACGAAGCCCCACCGCCGGCCGAGCATCCACTGACGCTTCAAGAACAGCATGCCGGAGATGGGAATGCCGATCGCGTACAGGCCGATGTACCCGTACTGCATGCCCGTGTGATAGAGAAGGCCCGGATGACCGACAAACGTCCACCCCGACCATGACGTCGCCGTCGCGGCAAGGATGAACACCCACATGGGAACCGACCGGCCGGAGATAAAGTAGTCACTGGCGGTCTTGGTGGCGAGGGCACCCTTGATGCCCCAGAAGATGCAATAGCCCCAGTAGAGGCCTACAAACACAAAGAGCCATATGGCTTTGGCGTCCATCAGGTCTCCTCCTCCTTTCCTCTATTTATATGAAGTTTATGGTCTTTCTAGTTATATGAAGCGGGCAAAAAAATAGACGGCTTAGCCAACGAAATAGACTTCCGGAATGGAATCCGGTGCTTCTCACTAAAGCGCTGGCGAGGCCGTCCTGAAACCCGAGTCTAGTCGAGGCTGTTTTGCCTGCCAACCGCTCGCAAGGAACCGGACACTTCCACTTTTTTCCCAGTAAATCAGCATTTTTTGACACCTCACGCAATGCGTTCCCGGGCATGCGCAGAGACGCCGGCAGCCGGCGCACTTTTTTGACGAAAAAGCCTCTTTTTATTTGAGGAAAACACATATTTCTTGCAGAAAAGTAGAAACTTTCTTGTCAGATTCCGGTGTAAGAATTTTTTTCTTTTTTCGAGAACGCTACCCGCATTCAGAGCCACACTTTTGTGTAACTTTTGTATTACTTTTTTTACATTTCAAGCTATTTTTATGCGCTTCGGCGAGGGTTCTTCCGGGCACACTATCGCTGCGGGGGAAATCCACCATGTTTCTTCTTCATGGGGTCTCACTTTTTGGTGAAACGAGGGAATTTTCTGTCCACTGCGCAAGCAGATTTATTATGCGAAGCGCTTTGCGATGTCCCGCGCCTTCCGGGTACGATGCCGACATGCGCGTCATGTGCCCTCAGCCCACGCGTCTGGGGCGGGCCCGGCGCGCCGGCGCACTGATCACCCGGGCGATCGCGCCCGGACTGGAAGGCGGCATGGACATCGAACGCTTGGCGACTGCGGAGGCTTTCGGCTCGCTGGGCAGCGAAGCGCTGAAGGCACTGGTCGCACATGGGGCAGTGCGTCGACTGCACGACGGGGACGAGCTTTTTCGTCGCGGCGATGCGGACAGAAATCTGCTCTACATCCTTTCGGAAGGCCGTGTCGCGTTGAGCGACGGCAATGGCGCCATCACCACCTGCGACGCGGTCTCTCTGCTGGGCCTGTCGAGCTACTTCGACGACGAACCTTACTCACTCACTGCAACGGCCATCGGCTCCTGCCAGGTCATCGAGATCCCCCTGACCGCGGTGCGCGAACTGGAGATTCGTCACCCGGCTCTGGCCGACACACTCAGCCACGCGATCGCCGAACGCATCCGGGCCGGATCGACGCACGCGCGTACTGCCGCCGCAGGGGCGCTGTCCCGGCCCGCGCGCAGCGCGATGACCACACCGCTCACGTTCCTGCGCGCCGACGCGAGCCTGGGCGAGGCCCTGCGGCTCATGGAGGCGCGGCGCATCGGCAGTCTCGGCGTTCTCGACGAACAGGATCGACTGATCGGTCTTGCCACGGCGGGCAGCGTGGCTCACGCCTCGGTGATCGAGGGCCTGCCATCGGATGCACCTCTCGTCCGGGCGGTGACGTCTGTGCCGCGCATCACACCGGACACACCGCTATGGGAAGCGGAGGAGGTCCAGGTCCGGGAGGGGGTGAAACACCTGGTGGTCATGGAGGGCGAACGGCCGGTCGGGATGCTCTCCCAGACCAACATCCTGGACGCGGTGCGCGCCGCGCACGCAATCGCGCGGCACCGCGTCGAGCACGCCGGTGGAATGGACGATCTGCGCGCCCTGGTGGCGGACGTGCCGCATGTGGCCGGTGATGCCCGCGAGGGCAGCCGCGATGCCAGCCGTGCCGTCTCTCTGCTGAGCGAGTACCACCTGCAGCTGCAGCGCTGTTGCGTCGAACTCGTGCTGGATGAGCTGGCGGACCGGGGCGTGGGCCCACCGCCGCGGCCTTACGCGCTGCTTGTCCTGGGGTCCCTCGCCCGGCGGGAGTCGCTGCTCAACCCGGACCAGGACAACGCCATCATCATCGCCGACGCCCGCCCCGGCGAGGCTGTCTCGCGCCCGCTGGACGACGATGAACAGCACTGGTTCGAGACGTTCACGGATCTGCTCAATCGGCGCCTCGACGAGATCGGCTACGAGTGGTGCCGGGGCGACATCATGGCGCGCAACCCGCACTACCGCCGCCGCCTGGCGGACTGGTGCGGGCAGATCCGGCACATGGCGCACTATCCCAACCTGAAAGCGGCGCGCTGGTGCAACATCTTCCTCGACTTCGAACTTCTCCACGGAGACGCCACGCTGGTGGAAGCACTGTGGCGGGAGACCTTCGCGGTACTTGGCGAGCACGCGCGTCTGCTGCATTTCATGGCCGGCGACGATGCCGAGGGACAGGCGGCAGTCGGCATATTCAACCGCCTGGTGACCTCCGACCGCGAGGAGGGAAAAGGTCGGGTGGACGTGAAGCGCAACGGGCTTCGCATCATCGCCAACGGCGCGCGCATCTATGCCCTGGCGAGCGGTGTGCGCGAGACCAACACCGTCGCCCGGCTGCGGGGCCTGCGCCGGGAAGGGGTCCTCTCGGCGGACAAGGTGGCTTCGGTGATCGCGGCCCACGAGAGCCTGCTGGACCTGCTGCTCACGCACCAGCTCGCGCAGCACGACAATCGCCGCCCACCCGACAAATACATCGATCCGCGCAATCTCGACGACATGGCCCTGCAGTCGCTGATCAGCAGCATGCGCGCCATCAAACGCTTCCAGGACCGCGTGCAGGGCGTGTTCGGACTCTGATCATGACCGGGCAGCGAGTCAACATGGCTCCATTACAAACCGACCCGGCCCTGTTCGTCAGTCGCGTTGCTGACGCCATGGAACGATCGCCTCCGCTGGTGGCGGGGACGCTTTCCTGCCGTGAGCTTGCAGCCACGCTCGCCCGGGCCGATGCCAGCTGCGCGATTGTCATTGACGATCGGCAAGTGCCGCGCGGCATCGTGACCGAACAGGACATCGTCCGCAGGGCCGCCTACGCTCTGGACGGCGGGGAACCCTGCGTGCGCATCATGGCCTCTCCCGTGCATGCGGTTGCGAGCGGCGACCCGCTCTACCGTGCCGTGGGCCGGATGCTTGAACTGGGCCTGAGACGCGCGCCGGTTCTGGACGCGGAGGGCCGCGTGTGCGGCCTGCTCGACCTGAGCCGGACGTTGCTGCGGGCCTGCGGGCACGTCCTGCATCACTTGCGCGGGCTCGGCGGCGGCGACGACCCGCAATCCGCCAGGGCGGCACGGGAGGCGCAGGCACCCCTGGTCGAGGAACTGCTGGCCCGACAAGCAGATGCCCACGGGATCCAGGCGTTGCTCACGCATCTCAACGACGACGTCTATATCCGCCTGGCCAACCGGCGCATCGGCCTGCTTGAGGCACAGGGCCACGGCAGGGCGCCGGTGGATTTTTGCCTGCTGCTCATGGGTTCCGGCGGTCGCGCGGAGAACTACCTGGCCCCCGACCAGGATCACGGGCTGGTCCTGGCCGATTACCCCGACGCGGACCACGAACGAATCGATGGCTGGTTTCAGCGTTTCAGCGAGGGCCTGATCGAGGACCTGGAACTGGCCGGCTTTCCCCGCGATGTGGGCCATGTGATGTGCATCAACCCCCTGTGGCGAAAGACCCTGGGCCAATGGCGGACCCAGATCCGGATCTGGGCGCGCACCTCGGCGACCGTGAGCATCCGCCTCGGCGATGTCTTCTACGACTTCCGGCCCGTCTCCGGGAATCTGCAGCTTGGCCTTGAACTGCGCGCAAGCCTGCAGGATCTCGCGGCCGCCACGCCCTCGCTGCTGCGCGCCATGGTCGACGAGCACCGAGATCACGGTGTCGGTCTCGGCCTGTTCGGGCGGTTCGTCACCATGGAGCGCGGCAGCGCGCATCATGGCCACATCAATCTCAAGCACACCGCGATCCTGCCACTGATCACCGCCGTTCGGATACTGGCGCTCAAGCATCGAGTCGCCGTGACGGGCACGCTGGCGCGTCTGGAGGCGCTGCGTGACCTCAGGGTCATCGACCCGGCAAGGTTCGACAGCCTGAAACGGGCCCACGGCCTCCTTTCGGCCGTGGTACTGCGCCACCAGCTCGCCCAGGCGCACGCCGGCGAGGCGCCGGATTACTACGTCCATCCGGACGAGCTCGACCGCGAACAGGCGCGCAGTCTCAGAGGCGCGCTGAGAAGCGTGCGCCGTCTGCGCGAGCAGGTGCACACGGACATCACGGGGCAGGTGTTCTGATGGAACCGCCCATCAACAGCACAAACCGGGGAGGCAGCGCGGGTAGCGAAGACACACCCCGCGATCGGCCGCGCGCGCACGAACGCCCAGACACCGCGGCGCCCGGGAATGCGCATCACCCCGGGATTCCGGGCACGCTGGCCCGTCGCCTGCTGTTCTGGGCGCCGGCGGTCGTACTGACGCTGCTTATCATGGCCGTTCTCGGCACCCTGGCCGCACTGAGTCTCAAGGCGCTGCCGGAAGGCTCCGACCCGACCTCCCTGGTGGCCGCCTTCGGCATCGGCGCCCTCGTGCTGTTGGGCGCCGCGATCGGCATCTGGCTGTTGCTGGACGCCACGATCATGCGTTCCCTCGCGGCGCTCGCCCGCGGCACGTCCATCCTGGCCCACTCCGATCCAGGCCACGAACTGGAACTGCCCCGCATCCACCTGCTCGGCAGGCTGCCTGAGCGCATTCACACCCTGGCCCGGCACCTCCACGAGGCACGTTGCGAGGTGGCCAAGGCCCTGACCTCCGGCGCACAGGATATCGAAGGACAGAAGGACCGCCTGGAGATCGTGCTTCGCGAGATCCGCGAGGGGGTCATCGTCAGCGATGCGCACGGCCGCATCCTGCTCTACAACCCGGCCGCGCGCACGATCCTGCGCAGCGATTCGCTGGGCCTGGGTCGTTCCATCTACGAGTTGCTCAACCGCTCTGTGATTGATCATTCCCTGGAAGTGCTGCACCACCGGCTGACCGGGGCCGATGACGACGTCGGCCCGGAACAGGGTGCCGAGTTTGTCTGCGCCACGATCGATGACGGTACACTTCTGCGCTGCAAGATGAGTCTGATGTCTTCCTCGAGCCCGCTGCGCTCCGCCTTCGTCGTGACCCTGGAGGACATCACGCACAGGATCGAGGATGCGGCACAGCGCGAGAAAACGCTGCGCACGGCGATCGATGCGCTGCGCTCGCCGCTGGCGAAACTCTCCGCGGCCGCCGAGGGCCTCGCCGGACCGCAGAAAGGGCAGCGCCTGCACGCAGAAACGCTGGTTCGCGAAACCCGGGAGTTGGGACGGCGTCTCGAGCATCTGGCCTGGCAAAGCCGGCGTGCCCTGTCCACACCGTGGACCATGGCCGACGTCAGCAGCGCCGACCTGGTCGCCAGCGTCCGGCACCGCCATCCCGACGGGCTGCCCCGAATCAGCGTGGCAGGCTCTCCTCGTTGGCTGCACGCCGAGGGTCATTCCGTCGCTCTGGTGCTGGAGCACCTGCTGCGCCGGTTGTGCGGGGACCGCGGTGTGGAGGCGGTGGCGATCGAGGCGCGGCCGTGCGACGGCCGGATCTGCCTCGGGATCGCGTGGCACGGATGGCCGGTGCCGGAGGCCACCCTGGAACAGTGGCTGGACGAGGAATTGCCCGAGGCGGGCGGGGAGGCCACAGTGCGCGGCGTCCTCGAACGTCACCACGGCGCGTTGCACAACCGGCCCGGCGGTCCGGGGCGTGCTGAGATGCAAATCGCCCTGCCGGGCTCGCGCCGGCAGTGGGAGGCCCCGCGGGAGAGAGTGCAGCCCCGGCCCGAGTTCTACGACTTCTCACTTGCGGACCAGGCCGCCAACCAGGGCGAACACCTGGACCGCCCCCTGGAGGAACTCTCCTACGTGGTCTTCGACACTGAAACCACCGGGCTCGCGCCCGCGCAAGGCGACGAGATCGTCTCCATCGCCGGCGTGCGCCTGCTCAACGGCCGCCTCCTCCAGAGCGAGCGCTTCGACCAATTGGTCAACCCGGGACGACCCATCCCGCGGGCCTCCACACGAATCCACGGCATACGCGACGAGATGGTCTCCGACAAGCCCTTAGTCGACGAGATCCTGCCCCGGTTCAGGGCATTTGTGGGCGATGCGGTACTCGTGGCCCACAACGCCGCGTTTGACATGAAGTTCATCCGTCTCAAGGAAGAACGCTGTGGCGCGAGATTCGAAAATCCGGTACTCGACACGCTGCTGCTGTCGGTGTTTCTCCACGACCATACGCCCGACCATACCCTTGAGGCCACCGCCCGACGCCTGGGTGCGGTACTGATCGCCCAGCACACGGCGCTGGGCGACGCATTGGTCACCGCCCAAGTCTTCGCCCGGATGCTGCCGCTCCTGCGCGAGCGCGGCATACACACTCTACGTGACGCGATCGAGGCCTCGGAGCGGATTGTAGATGTGCGCCGAAGGCAAGCGCGATTCTGACCCACACACTACGAGTGCACCCCCGAAGCGCTGGTTTTGCTGCGTTGTATGGGTATAATCGATCTCGTATCGGGTTTGATTGGATTTTTGTTTGTGATGATCATGCCGAACTTTACACTCCGCCGTCGCCACACAAGACGGTCCTACTCCCTGGGGCGCCACATCGCCCAGCCGTAGTCACGCCGGGGACGAGATCCCCGGCGGAGAATCCCCATTTGCCCAGAGTCCGAAGATCGGCGCGCGCAGGACGCCGCGCCCGATCCATGTGCCGATTGCCAGTGTCATAGCTCGCGCAGGCGCTGGACGTGATGCCTCTGCAGTGCGTTCCACCGCCCCGCTTGCTTTGCCGCGAAGCGCTCGGTCTGCACAGGAATAAGCCTGTGGAGCCGGCGCAGAGCACAGGCCACGCCACTGCGGTCACGCATTGATCACTCCTTCGGACACTGACTGTCTGCCCAAGCGTTACGGGGGTGTCCACCATGGCATATGTGCTGGAGCAAGTCCTGTTGAAACCGAATGACGCGGAGTATCCGCCACAACCCGAGCGGGCAATCGATCTGTCCGACGTGCCGAACGTGCGCGTCGATGCGATCAGCAGTGGGTTTCGTATCCTGGCCGAGAACGAGATCGCTCTCCGGCATGCCGCCGCGCGATTGCACGCCTACTCCAACTTCCCATTGAAAGCATCCCGGCCCTCGATCATCTTCGCCCGGGAACCGGTGCAGTCAGAACCGGTCATGCGGGTTGTGGTACGCGCACCGCTCTGGACCCTGCACGGGCTGCGGAGGTGTTTTCAACAAAGAGGGGCGCGCATCATCGCCACCGGTAACCACGAGGAGGACTGGAGCCTCCATATTCTGGCACCGATCTCCCGCCTGCTGGGGTGCTACGATGAGGTATCGGAACTCTACGGAGACATTGCAACGGTCAGCATGACGCTCAGCCACTACACACCCGTGGAGACCACCACTCTTGAACCGCTCCCGAGGGCGGAGGTGATGCATGGTTGAGCTCAAGGCTCGCATCCGGGTCGCCGATTTCCGACCCGGATGCGCCATGAAGGAGCATCACCCCCACAAAAAAGGCGAAGACACCGTTTCCCCGGCCAAAGGATCTTGCCTTGCTCCATTGTGCCAACTGTCGAGGCGCACAATTCGACCAGGAACATGGGTGCCCTGTCATTCTTTACTCACGGCCGCCAGCCCGTACTCCAGTCCCGGGCAGCTCGCTACGCCTTTCTGGGCTGGCTCTTATCCGTGTACGGGACACTCTCGCGAAGATCTGTCTGCATAGCGATGCCGGAGAGTTCGTCCGCGAAGTGGCGTAACTTGCTTTCTGCAAACCGCCGGGCTATGGTCTAAGTCGATCAACCGCTTTCGGCGGGATATGTGCCCGCACTGATTGAGCATTCAGGCATGTCAGCACCGATGGCAACGTACCTTACCTTCCGATTTCGTCCCTCCCCGACCTTTCCGGCCTAAGCCGGGCGCGGCGTCGCGTCCGGCCGTTCTCTTCAACACTCGAAACATTCGTCTGACTCTGAGTTTCAAGTCGGAGGGGAATCGTCATGTCTGAACGCTTTACGGAACTGAAGAAGCAGCTGCTTCAGCAGATTGAACAGTACTACCTGCACACTCATCTCGGCATCTCACTCGGCCCCCAGGAACTGGCATCCATACTGGCAAAGCTGGAGAACCTGAACGAAACCGACGCGGCGCCGGCCAACCGGCACCCGGAGAAAGTCCGCATCGGATCCAGAGTGAGACTGCTCGATTTGCAGGACAACAGCGAAGCGGAAATCGAGCTGGTGCTTCCGGTGGACAGCGGGCCGACCAGCGGCCGGATATCCATCCTCTCGCCGCTGGGAGCCTCCATCCTCGGATTGGCTCCCGCAGAGTACGCCGAAATCCGATTTCTCGGCCGGCCGCTTCGCTATCTCGTTCTCGAGGTTCTCCCTCCCGATGCGGCTCGGCACGGCCACGCGCACGCGGAACAGCCGGTCGCTCCCTAACACCCGGCCCGCGAGCCGCACATGAGCGCGCCGGGACCGATGGGGGCACACATGGGCTTCCCTCGATTGATCAGCGAATCGTGGCGTACTACGTCGGTGATGCATCCGACATGCGCGCAGTCATCCACTGAATCACTCTATCAGGAGATCGTCATGAGCAAGGAAAAACCGAAGAGAAAGGCCCAAAAGAGTCTCAAGGAACGACGCAAGGAAAAGCGTGAACGCCGGGACGAGTAATATACGGACTGACTGACCCGGACGATGGAATCGCCGGGAGCGGTTCGTCCCACAAGCTCCGAACGTGCGCAGTCATGAGACACCCACCTCTCATCTCCTGAAAATCTGCAGTATCCTGTGCATCCCGAAGAATCCTGTGCAACCTGTCCATTCCACTCTTGACCTCCCCCGACCCCCTGGCACCGCTGATCGACGAATGCCTCTCCAGGGATCGCCCCGCCCTGGAACGCGACCTTGCGCGCCTTCAGAAACGCCTGGCCGCCGGCAAGCCCGCAGATCGCATGGCCGCGGAACTCGAACGGCGCATGGAAGCCTCGCGCACCGCGCGCGAGGCACGCCGCGCATCGCTGCCGAAGCCCCGCTTTCCCGAGGATCTGCCTGTCTCGGAACACCGCGAAGAGATCGCGAAGCTGATCTCGGACAACCCCGTCGTCGTGATCTGCGGCGAGACGGGCTCCGGCAAGACCACCCAGCTGCCGAAGATCTGCCTGGAACTGGGGCGCGGCGTGGACGGCTTCATCGGACACACCCAGCCGCGGCGCATCGCGGCGCGCTCGGTGGCGGCGCGCATCGCGGAGGAGCTGGATTCGCGCATCGGCGAAGCGGTGGGCTTCAAGGTGCGCTTCTCGGATCACACGCGGCCGGAGAGCTTCGTGAAGCTCATGACCGACGGCATCCTGCTGGCGGAACTGCGCGCCGACCCCGAGCTTCGCGCCTATGACACGCTGATCATCGACGAGGCCCACGAGCGCAGCCTCAATGTCGATTTCCTGCTGGGCTATCTCAGGCAGCTTATGCCCCGGCGCCCGGACCTGAAGCTCATCATCACCTCCGCCACCCTGGACCCGGAACGCATCGCGGGGCATTTCGGTGATGGGCCGGTCTACGAGGTGCCCGGACGCACCTGGCCGGTGGAGGTGCGCTACCGGCCGGTGCAGGACGAGGACGCGGAATCGGATCGCGACCTGAACACGGCGATCGTCGAGGCAGTGGACGAACTGGCGGCGGAGGGCACAGGCGACGTGCTGGTGTTCCTGCCCGGGGAGCGGGAGATCCGCGAGGCGGCGGAGGCGCTGCGCAAGCATCACCCGAAGCATACGGAGATCCTGCCGCTCTATGCGCGCCTCTCCGCGAGCGAACAGAACAAGGTGTTTGCCCCGCACACGGGCAGGCGCGTCGTGCTTGCCACCAACGTCGCGGAGACGGCGCTCACGGTGCCGGGCATCCGCTACGTGGTGGACTCGGGGCTTGCGCGGGTGAGCCGCTATGCGTGGCGCTCGCGGGTGCAGCGGCTTTCCCTCGAACCGATCTCCCGGGCCTCGGCCAGCCAGCGCGCCGGGCGCTGCGGGCGGCTGGGGCCGGGGGTCTGCGTGCGCCTGTACTCCGAGGAGGATTTCTCGCTCCGGCCCGAGTTCACGGACCCGGAGATCCTTCGGTCGAACCTGGCCTCCGTCATCCTGCAGATGGCAAACCTGAACCTGGGCGACCCGGAGCGCTTTCCCTTCGTGGATGCGCCGGATGCGCGCCTGATCCGTGACGGCTACAAGCTTCTGGAGGAACTGGGCGCGGTGGATGCGCGACACCGCATCACGGACGCAGGCCGAAAGCTCGCGCGCCTGCCGGTGGACCCGCGCCTGGGCGCCATGCTGCTGGCCGCCGGGCGCGAGGGCGCGGTGACGGAGGTCACGCGCATCGTGGCCTTTCTCGCCATCCAGGATCCGCGCGAACGTCCCGCCGAGAAGCGCCAGGCGGCGGACGAGGCCCATGCGCAGTACCGTGAGGCGGGCTCCGATTTTCTCGGCTGGCTTAAGCTCTGGGATGACTGGCGGGAACAGCAGAAGCATCTGTCGAAGTCCAAGCTGCGGGCCTGGTGCCGGGAGCGGTTTCTCTCCTTCATCCGCATTCGCGAATGGCAGGACCTGCACGGGCAGTTGCGCCAGTCGCTGACCGAACTGGGGTTGAAACAGAATCAGCAGCCGGCGGAACCGGAAGCGGTTCACCGCGCACTGCTCGCGGGACTCGTAAGCCAGGTGGGCATGAAGGCCGAGCGCGGCGACTACCTGGGGGCGCGCAACCGGCGTTTCCACGTCCATCCGGCCTCGGGGCTGTTCAAGAAGAACCCGGCGTGGGTCATGGCGGCGGAGATCACCGAGACCACCAGGGTGTATGCACGCGAGTGCGCGGCGATCCAGCCCGGCTGGCTGGAAACCGTGGCGCCGCATCTGCTCAAGCACCACTACTTCGAACCGCACTTCGAGGCACGCCGGGGCACGGTGGCGGCCTTCGATCGCGTCACCCTGTACGGCCTCACGGTGAACCCGAAGAAGCGCGTAAACTACGGGCGCATCGACCCGGCGGACGCCCGGCGGGTGTTCATCCGCGAGGGGCTGGTGGCCGGGCGGCTGCGAAGCAGGGCACCTGCCCTGGAACACAACCGCGCACTGATTCGCGAGATCGAGGACCTGGAGGCCCGCGGGCGGCGCCGGGATCTGCTGGCGGATGAACAGGTGCTGTACGACTTCTACGACAGCCGGATTCCGGACGAGGTGCACGACGGCGCCTCCTTCGAACGCTGGCGCAAGCAGACCGAGCGGGAGGACCCGGCGGTCCTCAAGCTCACCCGGGAGATCCTCCTGCAGCAG